>CAYMSY010000285.1:0-4542 GCA_964393195.1 uncultured Alcaligenaceae bacterium
GCGCCCGAAAGCGGTCCGCACGACCGCCGTTTACGATGGAAACCGGACACCCTCACATTTACCAAGCGGATTTCAGTGGGGCACCTATCATCATCACCGAAAAAATTTGTTCGTCCAACATCTTGCATTGCGATCCATAGCGGCGGCGTCCGCTTCCTACAATGTCAGCAATGATGTTTGCAGCCAAATCCGTCCCCACCGCCGCCGAGATCACCCGGTTGCTGCACGCGTGGCAGCAAGGCGACGATCAGGCCGCGGACGCCTTCATGGTGGAGCTTTACGATGCACTGCGGCAGATGGCTGCGGCACGTTTGCGCCGGGAACGCAAGCACGTTGCGATTTCGGCCACCGAACTGGTCAACGAGGCGATGTTGCGCCTGTTTGGCGCGCGAGCCGGCAGGCAAGATGAGGGCGAGCAGACCGGTAGTGGTGACATACGCTCCAGCAGGCAGTTTGCCAATCGTTCACACTTCCTGGCGATCAGCGCGCTTTACATGCGTTCAATCCTCGTCGATCACGCGCGGGCGGCTGTAGCGAGCGGCGAGCCAGAAGGCATGATGACACTGACCGTTGCAGCAGCGAATTACCCAGCCAACGACATCGGAGCGCGACAACTTGTTGTGCTCGATCAGGCCTTGCGCCACCTGAAGGCGGAAGACCTGCGAGCCTCGCGCGTGATGGAGCTGGCCACGTTCGCCGGTATGCAGCGCGAAGAGATCGCCGAAGCACTGCAACTCTCTGTACCTACGGTAGACCGCGACCTGCGCTTTGCGCGCGCCTACCTCAATGACGCCCTACGTTAGCCTGAGCGAGAACCCGTGAGCGAACTGCGGCGACTATTTGAACAGGTCTGCGATCTGCCCGGCGCCGAGCAGGAGCGCGCTCTGCGTGCGGCCGGCGCGAGCAGGGAAATAGTGGCACAGGTTGCCGCACTGCTTCGCGCGGATGCCGCAACGCGGACGTTGGTGCGCGCGCCGGTCAGCAACATTGCCCGCGATTTGCTGGAGTCAACCGAGCTCGGTCCGGGCGACCTGCTGGGCGCGTGGCGGCTGCTGCGTGAGATCGGCCATGGAGGCATGGGCGCCGTTTATCTGGCGGAGCGTGCCGATGGCGCGTTCGAGCAACAGGTGGCAATCAAGCTGATCCGTGGCGCCGCCGACGCCCAGATGATTGTCCGCTTCACGCGGGAACGCCAGTTACTGGCTCATTTGCAGCACCAGCAAATCGCGCGCCTGCTCGATGGCGGCTCAACCCCAACTGGCCGCCCTTACTTCGTCATGGAATTCGTCGCGGGCCGCAGCCTGGGTGACTGGTGCAGCGAGACACAACCGGAGCTCGCGGCGCGGCTGCAGCTGATGGCATCGATCTCGCGTGCGGTGCAATACGCGCACCAGCAGTTGATCGTACATTGCGATCTGAAGCCTTCAAACATCATTGTGCGCGCGGATGGTACGCCGATATTGCTGGACTTCGGCGTCAGCCAGGCACTGGACCGCAGCGATGACGACGCACACAGCCTAAGCGAAGTTCGTCGCTACCTGACGCCCCGCTACGCCAGCCCGGAACAGCTGCGCGGCGAACCGGCGGGTATTGCGACGGACATCTTTTCGCTTGGACTGCTGCTCGGCGAGCTCGTCAGCGGGCGCACGCCACGACGGGAGACGACGACGTCGGCGAGCCCACTGGCAACGATCGGACGACCAAGCGATGAGGCCACATCGGAGGTTGCGTGGCGCCGGGATTTGCGTGGCGATATCGATGCGATCGTGCAGCGTGCCTGCGCCTCGGATCCTGCGCAACGCTATGGGTCGGCTGCCGCGCTGGCGGAGGACCTCGACCGCATCGGACGGCACGAGCCAGTCTCGGCTCGTGCGACCACCTGGAGCTACGTCGGCGCCCGGTTATTGCGGCGACGCTGGCCGGTGTTTCTGGGGGCTTCGGCGATGCTGCTGATATCAGCACTGTTCACCTGGCGGACTGTCCTGGCTGAACGCGAGGCACGGCGAGATGCAGAGACCGCGCGACAAGTGTCGGATTTTCTTGTCTCAGTGTTCGCGGTGTCAGACACCAACGTCAACCAGCAGGCACACCATGAACTTACCGCCCGCGAAGTGCTCGATCGGGGCGCCGAGCGCATCCGCTCCGATCTCAGGGAAGAAGCGGCGGTCCGCGCCCGTCTGCTCGTTTCGCTCGGCGATGCCTATCGGCACATGGGCCTCGACGATCGGGCGGCGGCCTTACTGCAGGAAGCGGTAGAACTGTATCGATCACCGGCAGTTGATCAGCCGCTGGCGGCAGCAGCGACCCTTACCGCGCTGGCTAACACGTACGCCAATGGCGAATTCCCCGCCGGCGACGCCGAGCGCGCTGCACGCGAATCCCTTCAAATGTGGCAGCAGCACACTAGAGGGCAATCGGTTGGTCTCGCCAACGCCTGGATGGTGCTTTCGCTCGGGCTTAATGCCGCCGGCAAGTCTGATGAAGCTCTCGACGCGGCGAAGACTGCCCTGGCGATGCTGGAACGACTTCGGGCGCCGGACGGACGCCGGTTTGCCGCACTCAACAATCTCGGCATGATCAGTTCGCGACGCGGAGATCACGACGCCGCAAAAAAGCACTACCGGAGCGTGATTGACGGAGAGCGCCAAGCCGGATTGGCCGAAACAGGCAGCTTCGCAATTCACCTGAACAACTACGCCACTGCGCTGGAACGCAATAGCGAGCTCGTCGAAAGTATCGCGACGCAGCGGGAGGCTGTGCAGCTCGCCGCACGCCTTTACGGAGAGACCGGGGGCAACACGATCGCGTACCGCGGCAACCTCGCCCGCAAGCTCACCGCGCACGGGGACTACGTCGAGGCGCGAACCATGCTGACCAAGGTACTGGAAGACAGCAGACGGATCCATGGTGCGGCCAGCGCCGAAGTCTTCAATGCTGAACTGCAAATTGCCAACGTTTACAGCCAGCTGGGCCAGTTTGAACTTGCTGCTCCGCTATATCGGCAGGTGTTCAACCAGCGCCGCGCCGCGTTTGCGGGAGACGACCCCAGGGTATTGCGAGCGGCAACCCTTCTTGCCCGGGCACTGGTCCAGGTCCCAGGCGGCATTCAGGAAGCGCGCGGCCTGCTTCCGGCCTTCATCACCGCGGCACGCGCTCACGGCGAGAAGAACGTCGATCTGCAGGCGGCTCTGGTCGCCCAGGCTACTGTCTTGTTTGCGGACGGCCAGCTTTCACAATGCGGGCAAGTGCTGGCCGACGTGCAGCTTGACGGCCGAACCGAGCTCTGGACTCGCGTTCAGGCGTGGCTGCTGCACGCGCAGCTGGCGACGGTAGCGAATGATGACAAGTCAGCCACTGCGTTCACGGAACAGGCCTGGCAAGCAGTTCGTGCAGCACTCGGCGCCGATCACCCGCAGGTCGCCCGCCTGGCGCTCGCGCTTGCGAAAAACCTTCGCGTAACCGGCGATAGCGCTCGCGCCAAGGTGCTGGAGGATGCCGCTCGTCCCGTTTTCGACCGCACGTTCCCCGCAGATTCTTCATTCCGCGCATCTATCATCTGACGGGCACGGACTTCCCGCGCGACTGGCGCCATGTTTCTTCGTTCGGTGTACGGAGCCCGTTCATCACCCGGTTGGCGTGCTGGATTATGGTGAACATTTGCGACACGCCTGACATCGCCGCACGCTTCTTGCTAAGCTACGGTAATGACTCCAAACACTCACAGCCACCATGCCCGCTGACGTCGCCTCCTCGCCTCGCGACGTAGCGCCGCAATCGCACATCCGGCTGACCTCGCATTCGGGCGGCTATGGCGCGCGCCTGATCGCCTGGGACGCGCCGACACCGGCCGAGCGCGGCCCGATCGTCGGCACCACGACGACGCGAGCACACCGCAACGTGATCGGCACGCACAGCGGCTCGTACAGCGTCTATCGCGCGCTCGCGGTCGCTGCGGGCGCGCTCAAGCGCGACCACCGGGCTGATCTCACCAATACCTCCCCGACTGACATCATCGGCCCCCACCCGCAGTGGAGCGAACCGGGCCGCATCGTCTCGCTCGACCCGTGGGGTGCCACCGTGTCCAGTGTGTTCGCTGACGATCTGGCGGCGGGCTACGACATTCGCCCCACCATCGCAGTAACCAAAGCGCACGTGATCCTGCCCGACGTGATCGATGCGCTCGCGCTTGGCCGACTCAAGGCCGACGGCAAGGTGCTAACAGACAACGGCGCCGCGATGGTCACCAAGGCCGCGATTGAACCCGTCTGGTATCTGCCCGGCGTGGCAAAGCGCTTCGGCTGCTCGGAGGCCGATCTGCGCCGTGTGCTGTTTGAAGAGACGGGTGGCATGTATCCGGAGCTCGTAACGCGCTCCGATCTGGAAGTCTTCCTGCCGCCGATCGGCGGCCAGACCATCTACATCTTCGGCAATCCGCGCGACCTCGCCAACCCCGAGGTTGAGCTGACGGCGCGTGTGCACGATGAGTGCAACGGCTCCGACGTGTTCGGCTCCGACATCTGCACCTGCCGACCGTACCTCACG
>CAYMSY010000286.1:0-4539 GCA_964393195.1 uncultured Alcaligenaceae bacterium
ACTACTTCACGGTGATCCACTCGTACTGAAGGTAGTTGTCGGCACGATGCACTACCGTCACATTGGAGCGAGCTGCCCACGGAATCACCTGGCGATGCAACGGCAGGTGATTGATTTCATCGTTGTGCGCAAGCAATGCAGCCTTGACCAGCGCCTCGCGTTTCTTCGGATCGCCTTCCTTGCTGGACGCGGCGGCCGCTTCATCAAGCTTGGCATTTTTGTAGTTGCCGTAGTTGTAGTCACCAATGCCGCCAGGCGCACGGTTACGCAGGACGGGCGTCAACGCGGTTTCTGCATCGGTGATGGCGCCACCCCAGCCCAGCATGTAGAGTGAGGTGTCAAGTTTGTCCAGGCGCGGGAAGTAAACGGCACGCGGTTGTGCGTCCAGCTTGATCTTGACATTTATTTTTGCCCACATGGCCGCGAGCGCCTGACAAATCTTCTCGTCGTTGATGTAGCGATTGTTGGGGCAATGCATGGTGACCTCGAAGCCCTGCGGGTAACCGGCTTCCACCATCAGCTTGTTGGCTGCTGCAACGTCGAACGGCCGCCGTTTCTCGATGGCTGGATCGTTGTAGGCACCCAATGGCGACGGCGTAATGCCACCGGTCGGGAATGCCTGGCCGCGCATAAGCTTGGCCTTGATGGTCTCAATATCAATGGCCTGATAGAGCGCCTGGCGGACTCGCTTGTCCTTGAACGGGTTCCTGCCTTTGACGCTGGAGTACAGCAGTTCATCGCGCGCCTGATCCATACCGATGAAAACCACGCGATTTTCGACGCCGTTGATGACCTTGACCCCCGGTGTTTTTTCCAGCCGCTCGAGGTCCTGTACTGGCGGATCAAGCACGAAGTCCACTTCACCCGACACCAGCGCCGCAAAACGCGTCGCATCATTCTTGATCGAGGAATAGGTGACCGAGGTCACATTGCCTTCATGCTTGCCCCACCACGTATCGTTTTTCTTCCAGATGGTTTTCACGTCAGGCTGACGGCTCACGAGGCGGTACGGTCCGGTGCCGTTGGCGTTCAGTGATGTGTACTTCTCTTCCTTGTTTTTGTAGTCGAGCGGCGTGGTGGCATTGTTCTTTTCGCACCAGGCCTTGCTCATGATGAAGATCTGGTTCACATGATCAAGGAAGATCGGATTGATTTGTGGCAGTTTGAACTCAACCGTGTAGTCGTCAATTTTCTTTGCAGTGCCCGACTGATTGGCGTACACCCGCAACTGCGAGGTGGGTGCCTTGGCGCGCTCCATCGAGAAAACCACGTCGTCTGCGGTGAACGGCGTACCGTCATGGAACTTGACGCCCTTGCGCAGTTTGAACTGCCACGTGAGGGGGTCAACCTGTTTCCATTCGGTCGCGAGCCCCGGACCAAGTTTGAGCTTCTTGTCGCGAATCAGCAGGAACTCGTAAACCTGCGAGTTCACGGAATTGGTCAGCCCCTCGTTTTGCGAGTGCGGGTCCATCGTCTGCGGATCACCGGACGCGGCCCAGCGCAGCGGGTTGGCGGTGACGCCCGCAGCAACAAGCGCTGTGGCGCAGGCGGCGAGAGCGAAAAAGCGATTGATGCGTTTCATCGAAAGGCTTTCAGGGTGAGAAATGAAGACCAGCGCAGTGTAGCGATTTTTCTTTGTTTTTATGGCGCGCAAAGGCCTGCAAACGGGCTAGCATTGCGACGGGCAGATGGCGGCTACATCCAGAATAGCCAGGTGTCAAGACAAACCAGCCAGATGAGGGGCAGCGATGAAGAATGCATTGAGTTCATTGGTTTCAATGGGCCGGGCGGGCGCAGTGGTCGCCCTTGCGTTTGGCCTGTGGTCGGGACAGGCCAATGCGCAGGCGACCAGAACCTGGGTTTCCGGGGTGGGTGACGACGCCAATCCGTGCAGCCGTACGGCGCCGTGCAAAACATTTGCCGGCGCCATCAGCAAAACTGCGGTGGGTGGCGAAATCGATGTGCTCGATCCGGGGGCTTATGGTGCCGTTACGATTACCAAGTCAATCACGATCAACGGTACGCCGTTTCAGGCGGGCGTTCTGGTTTCCGGTACCAACGGCGTCATCATCAACGCGGCTGTAACCGACACGGTGGTCCTGCGCGGTCTGGATTTCGTTGGGCTTGGCACAGGTCTGTCGGCGGTGTCGGTGCTCGCCGCCAAGGAAGTCGTTTTGCAAAATCTGCGAGTTTCGGATTTCACGGTTGCCGGCGTTTCGGTGACCGCGCCGTCGGCAGTCAATCTGGTCATGGATGACGTCACGATCAGCAAGTGTGAGGGGGCGACCGCGGCCGGTGTCTCAATCAAACCGGCGACCGGGGGCCTGGTCAAAGCCATGCTCAATCGCGTTCGTGTCGGTAACTGCGCTACGGGTATCGTGGTGGCGCCGGCAACCGGCGTGGTTGCCGATGCGCTCGTTGATCAGGGCGATGTGACTTTCGCCACAACGGGCGTTCTGGCTGACGGCGCGACGGCCACGGTACGACTCTCGAACAGCAACGTCTTCGCCAATACGACAGGGCTGTCTGTGCTTAACAGCGGAAGCATCATCTCCTACAACAACAATCGCCTGCGTGGCAACACGGCAGACGGCAGCCCGACGACCACGTTCTATCAACGCTAGGACTTGCCATGAGTTCAGTCCTGCGTCGATGGCGGCAGCGTGCGGCGGCGGCGCTGCTGGCGACCGCCTGTGCTGCGGTTTCGTTGCCCGTTCAGGCAATCGAGCTGATCAACAATGGCAGTTTTGAGAACAATTCCGGCGCGGGCACGTCGCTTTGGGTTGGCTGGTTTCTCGCCTCGATGAACGGAAGTCAGGGCACGTTCTATACGCAAACAGGCGTTCAGCCGCCGTTCTCGAAATTTGTGATTCAGCCGCCCGCGCGTGGCGACTTCGCCGTCATCCGCGACCAGATTGGTCCCGGCACTGCCGTCCTCTACCAGGACATCGCGGTGCCCGCCAGCGGTCAGACGGTGCTTTCCATGCGGCTCTTCGTGCAGAACCAGGCGGAGGACTACGCGGTGCCAGCGTCACAATCGCTTGACTATGGGATCGTGCCCAATCAGCAGGCTCGGGTTGACATCATCAGTCCGGCGGCCAATCTGCTGGACGTTGGCGCGGGTGTGCTGGCGAGCATGTACCGGACATTGCCCGGCGACCCGCAGACGCAGGGCTACATCACGCTGACGCAGAACCTGACGCCGTTTGCAGGCACCACCGTGCGCCTGCGGCTGGCAGCCGTTGACAATTTGCAGGGATTGAACATGGCGGTTGATGCCGTGAGCACCCAGCTCTGCGATCTTGATGTCGATTCCGACGGTCGACTGGGTGGTACCACCGATGCGCTGTTGATCATCCGGCAGATGCTGGGTCTGAGCGGCGCTCCGTTGACGCAAGGCGCTGTCGCATCAAGCGGGGCAATGGCCAATCCGGCGCGCGTCAATTCGCTCGTCAACTCGATGCGCATCAACGGCACCCTCGACATTGATGGCAACGGTGTGATTGATTCGCAATCGGACGGTCTGCTGGTCCTGCGTGCGATGCTCGGGATGACCGGAACGGCGGCGACCAATGGCGCCCTTGGCAATCCGCCTCGCACACGCAATGACTGGACTGCAATTCGGGACTATCTGAACAGCGTTTGTGGCATGAATTTGCCGTAAACTACTGTATAGCTTTTTCGTGAAAGTGCCATTGCAAAGGGCATCGAAGCTGAAAGTATGAAAAGTCGACTTTAGCGATTTTTCACGTGTATGCCCTATGAAATGGTCAGTGCAGAGATAAGCTGTTGCCGCTACCGTACAATCTGCGGCTCGCATGACCACCATCATTTCACCTCCGGCGCTCAGCCGCCAGTCGATGCTGCTCGCCGACTACTGGCGCATCAGCCGCAAGGCAAAACAGCCGCATTTGCAAACTAAGCCTGATCAGCTCGCCGCCGACATTTCGCGCGCTGAGGACCGTTTTCGCGATCGGCTGGCGCGTTCGCCGGCGATTACCTATGCCGAAGGCTTGCCGGTTTCCGAGCGCGCTGACGAGATCGCGTCGCTCATTCGCAACAATCAGGTGGTGGTGCTCACGGGCGAAACCGGTTCCGGCAAAACGACTCAGTTGCCAAAAATTGCGCTCGCCGCCGGCCGTGGCCGTTACGGACTCATCGGTCACACCCAGCCGCGCCGCATCGCGGCCAGCAGCGTGGCAACGCGCATCGCGAAAGAGCTGGGCGAAGAAGTCGGCGAAAGCGTCGGCTTCAAGGTGCGCTTTACCGAGAAGGGCGCGCAGGACGGTTTCATCAAATTGATGACCGACGGCATCCTGCTCGCCGAAACGCAGACCGACAAGTTCCTCAACGCCTACGACACCCTCATTATCGACGAGGCGCATGAGCGGTCACTGAACATTGATTTCCTGCTTGGCTATCTGCGGCAATTGCTGCCGAAACGGCCGGATCTCAAGATCATCATCACCTCGGCGACGATTGACGCCGAGCGCTTCGCACTGCAATTTCAGGATCGCCAAGGCAAACCGGCTCCGCTGA
>CAYMSY010000287.1:0-4533 GCA_964393195.1 uncultured Alcaligenaceae bacterium
AGTAAGTCGCCGAAAGGCGAAACACAGCAGTGGCAAACGACTTCCTCATTCGACGAGCCCGCCACCCTCTCCCGCAGGGGGAGAGGGAACAGTGTTCATGGTTCGACAAGCGCACCACGAACGGGAGTGGGCCCCGGATTCCCGCCTTCGCGAGAATGACAGCCAGTGGAAAACGGCAGCGGGCGGGCATCCCCGCCGATTGCATGAGATCCGTCCCTTTGCTCCGTAAAATCAGTCAAATGTCCGCCGTCTCCTTCGTCCATCTCCGCATGCACTCCGAGTTCTCGATTGTGGACTCTACCTTGCGAGTGGGCGATACCGTCGCGCTGGCCGCGAAGGATGGGCAGGCGGCGCTGGCGATCACAGATCTGAACAACCTGTTCGGCTTCGTCAAGTTCTACAAGGCGGCGCGCGCCAAGGGCATCAAGCCGATTTGCGGCGTTGACGCGTGGATTGAAAACGTCGATCCGCTGCACGAACCGGCCCGAGTCATTTTTCTCGCGGAATCGCACGCTGGTTACCTGAAGATTTGCCAGTGGCTCACGCGTGCGTTTCGTGACAACCAGCAGCGTGGTCGCGCCATCATCAAGCGCGAATGGGTCGCACAGCCGGAATTGACAGAAGGTGTGTTCTGCCTTTCCGGCGGCTGGTTTGGCGATACCGGAATCGCCGTGCGCAATGGACAGACGGCGGCAGCCGAGCGCGCGGCGAAGTTCTGGTCGGCGGCATTCCCCGACCGTTTTGCGATGGAAATTCATCGCGCCGGGTTCGAGAATGAGCACCAGTTTGTCGAGCACAGCGTGCAGCTCGCGATCAGGCTGCGCATTCCCGTGGTCGCGACGCATCCGATGCAGTTCGCGACGACCGAGGATTACAAGGCGCACGAAGCGCGTGTCTGCATCGCCGAGGGTTACACGCTGGGCGACACCCGGCGACCGAAGGCGTTCACCGAGAAGCAGCGTTTCCTGACGCAGGCAGAGATGGTGGAGAAATTCGCCGATTACCCGCAGGCGATTCGCAATACCTTGCGGATCGCGATGCGCTGCAATCTGAAATTGACGCTCGGCAAGAACTATCTGCCGGACTTTCCGCTGCCCGCCGGAGTGACGATTGAATCGCACCTGCACGCAGAAGTGATGGCGGGACTTGAGAAGCGCCTGGTCGTGCTCTATCCCGATGCAGCACAACGCGATGCCGAGCGGCCGCGATATGTGGCGCGCTGCGAATTCGAAATTGGCGTGATCCTGAAGATGGGCTTTCCGGGCTACTTCCTGATCGTGGCCGACTTCATCGGCTGGGCGAAAAACAACGGCGTGCCGGTGGGGCCGGGCCGCGGTTCCGGCGCCGGCTCGCTGGTGGCGTATTCGCTCGGCATTACTGATCTTGACCCGCTGAAATACAACCTGCTGTTCGAACGCTTCCTGAATCCGGAGCGCGTGTCGATGCCTGACTTCGATATCGATTTCTGCCAGGACGGTCGTGATCGTGTGATCGATTACGTGCGCAAGAAATATGGCTCAGAAAGCGTCGGGCAGATCGCAACCTTCGGCACCATGGCGGCAAAAGCCGCTGTGCGCGATTGTGGGCGCGTACTCGACATGCCGTATGGCTTTGTCGATGGTGTGGCCAAGCTCATTCCGTTCGCACCGGGCAAATGGATTACGTTGACCAAACCGGAAGGCAAGCCGGAGGCCAACACCATCGTCGCCCGCGAAGCGGAGCCGTTGCTTGTCGAGCGTGAGAAGAATGAAGAGGACGTGGCGGCATTGCTCGAACTCGCAGAACAGGTGGAAGGTTTGCCACGCAACGTTGGCATGCATGCTGGCGGCGTACTGATTGCACCGGGCAAGTTGACCGATTTCTGTCCACTGTATTCGCAGGACGAAGGCGCACCGATGGTGAGCCAGTTCGACAAGGATGATGTGGAGGCCGTCGGACTGGTGAAGTTCGACTTCCTTGGACTCACGACGCTCACCATCCTCGACTGGACGGTCCGCTTCTGCAAACGCCTCGACCCTTCGTTCGAGATCGATCTGCAGACGCTGCCGCTTGATGATCAGTCGGTCTACCAGATCTTCCGCGAAGCGAATACCGTTGCGATCTTCCAGTTTGAATCCTCGGGCATGAAGGATCTGCTGGTGAAGGCCAAGCCTTCGCGGCTGGAAGACCTGACCGCGCTCAACGCGCTGTACCGCCCGGGTCCGATGGATCTGATCCCGGATTACATCGCGCGCAAGAACGGCTTGCAGACGGCTGAATACTATGACCCGCGCCTGCAGCCGATGCTCGAGGAAACCTTCGGCATCATGGTGTATCAAGAACAGGTGATGCAGGCCGCGCAGATCATCGGCGGCTACTCGCTCGGCGGCGCTGACCTGCTGCGCCGTGCGATGGGCAAGAAAAAACCCGAGGAGATGGCGAAACATCGCGTCATCTTCAACGAAGGTGCCAGTAAAAATGGACTGACCGAACAGCAAAGCAAGGTGCTGTTCGATGACATGGAGAAGTTCGCGGGCTACGGCTTCAACAAGTCGCACTCCGCCGCGTACGCCCTGCTCGCATACCAGACCGCGTACTTCAAGCGCCATCATGCCGCCGCCTTCATGGCCGCCAACATGAGCGCCGTGATGAACGACACCGACAAGGTGCGGCAACTGCTGGAAGACGCGCTGACCGTTTGCGGTCTGCGTTTCGAACCGCCGGATGTGAATCTTGGCGAATACCGTTTCGTGCCGATCGACCGCAAGACGATTCGCTACGGGCTCGGCGCGGTCAAGGGTACCGGCGAAGGCGCCGTGATCGAGATTCTGCGCGCCCGCTCCGAAGGCGGACCGTTCAAGGATCTGTTCGACTTCTGCCGCCGCGTGAATACGCAGACGGTAAACCGGCGAACGGTGGAAGCGCTGATCAAGGCCGGGGCGTTCGATCGCCTGCACGACAACCGCGCCAGTGCATTTGCCAGTGTGGCTGCCGCGCTATCGGAAGCTGAGCGCGCGCAGGCGAACATTTCACAGGACAATCTGTTTGGTGACGAACCAAGTATCAATCACGTGCCGCTGGTTGATGCGCGGCCGTGGGAAATGCTGGAGTCGCTCGCTTTCGAGAAGACCGCGCTCGGGCTCTATCTCAGCGGGCATCCGTACGACGCCTATCGCAAGCATTTGCAACCGGTCACAACGATGGCGCTGGCGCGCGTCGAGCCCTCTGACAGCAAGCAACGCCTCGCTGGCATCATCAATGCGGTGCGCATCATCAATTCGCGCAATGGCCGCATGTGTTTCGTGGCGCTGGACGATCGCACCAGCGTGTATGAGGTGATGATTCCGGCAAACCTGTTTGAGGTGCACCGGCACTGGCTCAAGGAAGATATTCCGGTCGTCATTGAGGCGAAAGTCACCAGCAATCGTGACGGCGGTACGCGCGTAATCGCAGACTCGATCTACGACATTGAAAAGGCACGCGAGCAGTTCGGGCGGCGCCTGATCGTCACGCTCAATGGCAGCAGCGCCGACAAGGAAGCTGCGGCGTTGCTTAGTACGCTCAAAGCCTATACACCGGGACCGACGCCGGTGTTCATCAAGGTGGCCAAAAAGGGCTACAGCGGCGACATCGCGCTCGGTGAATCATGGCGCGTGCGGCCGCACTCTGACCTGCTGGCGAAACTCAAGGCCGAGCTGGAGTTTTAGTAATCTCCCTGCACAAAGCGGCCGCGACCTGCAAGACGACTGCATCAGCGGATGAGGTCAGGGCAAAACAGCTTTGCCTTGTCTCGCCACTGCGCAATCCATGTATCCTGACTTTCGGCTGGCCAGTAACCGAGCTCCTGCAGCTGTTGCGTTCCTGATTTGAAGCAAAAGTAACGCGTTGGTCGCACAGGGGCATCCTTGCGTGCAGTAAGCTTGGGGACGATGTCCTGTTGCATCAGGCCGTACCACTCGGCCAGTTGTGGCGGCGTGAAGACGATCAGTCGCGACAGGACGTCCAGCCCGGATGAGTTCGCGGTGGCATGCGAAATGACTGCGCCCTGTGCGTTGCGCGCGAACGGCACGTGGCCACGCATGTCCGGCATCAGAACCAGACCGTAGTCGATGGTCGGCAGCCTGGCGGCGGTGGCCTGCAGCGCGATCTCTGCATCACGCATCGCGCGGGAGGCGCGGGTCCATTCGGCGGTGGTACGCGACTGCCATGTCGCAAGCGCCACGATGAGCGCAACAATCACGATCATGTTGACGCGTTGGACGGACGCAACGCCCGCAGCGAGCATCAAGGCCATGCCAACCGTTGCCAGATAGTAGAGACGATAGCCCTCACCGGCGTGCGGCGCATCGGCGAAATACACGGCCAGCGCAGCGAACACGCTGCATGCAAGCAGTCCACCAACAACGATCATGCTTTTGGCGCGACTGCGACTGCCAAAGGCCAGGAGCGAAACCGCCCCGGCTGCGGACACCCACGCGGCAACCGGCGCCTGCGCCGCAAGTCCCCCCGCGAATCCTGCGTGCGCAATGAGGCGCGAGAGGAGCTGCATCAGAG
>CAYMSY010000288.1:0-4515 GCA_964393195.1 uncultured Alcaligenaceae bacterium
TCAAGGAACGTGAAAACCATCCGCTCAAGCAGTGGAAACTCAGCCCGATCGACAAGGCCTCGCTCGACAAATGGGACGACTACACCAGGGCCAAGGAATCGATGTTCTTCGAGACCGACACCGCAGACTCGCCGTGGACTGTCATCAAGAGCGATTGCAAAAAACGGGCGCGCCTGAGTGCCATGCGTTACGTGCTCTCGAAGTTGCCGTATTCCGACAAGGACCCGCAACGCATCGGCAAGATCGACAGCCTCATTGTCGGTCGCGCCCACGTGGTGTACGAGCGCGGAGAAAAGACATCCCCCGCTGTACCGTCAGTTGAATAGCGCCCGGGCCTCGCGCCACTAGCCCGGCGGCGACTCCCGGTTGCGCAGTTCACTGCGCAACGCGGCAACTTCTTCGCGAACCGTGCGGATTTCGCGCATCAGCTCCCGCTCAATCTGGCGCTCCTCCTGATGCACGTCTTTCTGCACGAACAAAGCGGCAACCGATGCCGTGACCAGGGACAGCACGGCCAGTCCCAGCAGCACGACGACCACCGCGAATGCACGCGATGCGTACGTGGAAGGCACCATGTCGCCGTAGCCAACGGTCGCAGCCGTGGTGAACGCGAGCCACAATCCATCGGCCAGCGTATGTACGCGCGGATCAAGCACCCAGAAGCCGAAGCCCCCGGCGAACAGGATCAGCATTGAAATGACAAGCGAATAGATCAGGCCTTGTCTCACCAGAAAACGGCGATGCGAATGGCGGGTCATCGGGCTCAGCAATACGGAGGGAATGGACCACTCTAGCGCGGCCGCCGGAGCTGCGCTTGACTTGTATCAAGCAAGCGCTGTGTGGTCCGTCGGCGCCGTATCATCACGGCGACAATGCAACCTGACCGCACCCAGTGATGAAGCTCGCTCTGCTCTCTGATGTTCACGCCAACATACAGGCCTTCGATGCCTGTCTCGCGGACGCGCGTGCGCGCGGCGCGACGCAGTTCGCGCTGCTGGGCGATCTGGTTGGATATGGTGCCGACCCCGACGCTGTCATGCAGCGCGTGATGGCGCTGGTGGAGGCCGGCGCGTGGGCCCTCAAGGGCAATCATGACGAGCTTGCCTGTCACCCGCCGGATGCAGCGACATCCAGTGCGCTCGGCGAAATGACCGCCGCCTGGACGCATGAACATTTGAGTCGTGACCAGCGTGAGTTTCTGGAGGCGCTGCCGCTCCTGCATCAGGATGGCTCGACCCTGCTCGTGCACGCGAGCGTCGATTCGCCGCAGCGCTGGCATTACGTCAAGGACGAGCGCGGTGCCGCAGAAAGTCTCGCGGCGGCCGCGCTGCTTGATGAGGGTGTCCGCCACGTGTTCGGCGGCCATGTGCATCGGCAAACACTTTATTACCAGGGACGCGGGCGCGGACTGATGGAATTTGTGCCGACACCCGGCGCGGCCATTCCGGTGCCGGGGCATCGCCGCTGGCTGGCCACTATCGGTTCGGTCGGGCAACCTCGGGACGGGCGCGTCGAAGCAATGTATGCGATGTTCGACCGCGATCTTGACCGGCTCACATTCGTACGGGTGCCGTACGACCATCACGGCGCCGCCGCTGCGATTCGCGCGGCCGGATTGCCGGAATTTTTTGCTGAACGATTGTCGAGGGGACAATGAAGTTACTGGAACCGGGCGAATCGCTCGATGGATTCGTGGTTGAAGCCTGCCTGCATTCCGGTGGCATGGCGCATGTCTATCGCGTGGCTTATGCCTCGGAGGGTCACGATCCGGGCTTTGTAATGGCCATGAAAGTACCGCGCATGGCCGCCGGTGATGGCGCGGAAAACATTGTGGGCTTTGAAGTAGAAGCCCAGATCCTGCAAGCGGTCAGCGGTCCGCATGTGCCGCACTTTGTCGCCGCCGGCGATCTCACACGGGTGCCGTATCTGGTGATGGAATACATCGACGGGCACCCGCTTCAACACTGGCTGGATGAAGCTCAGGAAAACCGTACCCGTCCCGACGCTGCAACCATCGCCCGGCTCGGTGAAGCAGTCGCCAAAGCCGTGCACAGCCTGCACCGGCAAAACGTGGTGCATCAGGATCTGAAACCTGCCAACGTGCTGATCCGCCCCAACGGAACGGCGGTCCTGCTCGACTTTGGTCTGAGCTACCACGCCCACTTCCCGGATCTTCTGGCCGAGGAGTTGCGCAAGGCGATCGGCTCGCCGGTGTGGATGGCGCCCGAACAGGTGGTCGGCGTACGCGGCGATCCGCGCAGCGATATTTTCGCGATTGGCGTCATGCTCTATGAGCTGGCGACCGGCGAATTGCCGTTCGGCGAACCGGCAACGACGGGCGGGCTGCGTCAGCGCCTGTGGATGGACCCGCCACCGCCGCGTGCCCTGAAGCCGGACATTCCCGAATGGCTACAGGAAATCATCCTGCGCTGTCTCGAACCAGAAGCAGCGCAACGCTATCCGTCGGCGGCGCATCTCGCGCTCGACCTCGGTCAACCCGGTCAGGTTCAGATCACGGCGCGTGGCAAACGGCTTCAGGGAACAGCGTGGACGACGCACATGAAGCGCTGGATCAAGGCCGCCGGCAAGGAATACCGGCCCAGTCCGCCCCCCACCGAGCAGATTGATCAGGCACCAATTGTCATGGTGGCGCTGCCGTACAAGGACGTTACCGACGCAACGCTCTACTCGCTGCGTCTGGCTGTCAACCGTGCGCTGGGCTCGCGGCCTGGTGCGCGTCTGGCCTGCGTCACAGTGATTTCGTCATCGGAAACCAGCAGCACCGATATTGAAAAGAGCGAGAGCCGCGTGCACAGCCAGCATCTCGAGCGACAGAAACAGTGGGTGCGCGGCGTCGACCTGACCGACCGCCAGGTTTCGCACCACGTGATCGAATCGGGCGACGTGGCCGGAGCGCTGATTGAGTACGCACGCGGCAACCACGTCAACGTGCTGGTGCTCGGCGCGGCGACGCATGGCCTCAAGTTGCAGCCCTTCATCCCCACCATACCGATCAAGGTTGCCATGGAAGCCCCCTGCACGGTCATTCTCGTCAAACAGGAGCTGCCGTTCGCGCAACTGGCCGAGGTTGCCGCCTGATCCGCAGACTTGTATAGACAGGCGCAATAACCCGTCTCAGGATTTGTCTGAGTTTTCGCGACCGGGGTTCGCGAACGCTCCTGCTTACCCGTCGTGAATCCCTCAGATTGGGGTCGTCGCAGCCTTGAAGCGACCGACCTCGCAGGCCCTTTCCCCGTCACATGCTCAATCCGTTTCGAAAATCCCCGGTCGCCGACCGACCCGTCGACGGACTCGCCCATGCCGAGCAGGCGCTGATTGCAGAAGCACTGCTCGGCGCATCGGCCTGTCTCATGGGCAAGCCCGACGCGGCGGCGGCAGCAAGGGAATTTTGCGAAAGCATCGTCGCCGCGACCCCCAACATCACGCTGGCCTTTGTGTGGTTCGGTGATTTGCGGGCGGACGCGATCGAACCGCAGATCGCGGTCGGTCCGGCCGCACCCGTTGCTGGCCGCCTGCGCATTGAACGATCTTTTTTTGCGACCCCCGGCGCCGATGTGCGGACGACGGTGGTCCAGCGCACGCGCTGTTTCGACGTATCGCCGACCTCGTTTCACGCACCGTGGCGCGCGGCCGCGACCGCCTTCGGTGCGCGCAGCATCCTCACCGTGCCGATCGCCAACGTCAGCGATGAGCGCGGCTGGCTGGTGCTGTGTGCGGCACGGCCCAAATACTTCGAAGCCATCAGCATCGGACTCTTCGAGACCTTGGGCCAGCTGCTCTACGCGGCGCTGGCACATTCGCGCCAGCAGGTTGGTCAACCGACCGAAGACGCAACCGATTCCGTGACTGGTCTGGTCAATCGCCGCCACGCGCGGCACCAGCTCGAGCAGGCATGGCAGTTGCCACCGGAGCACGAAACGCGCGGTCTTCTGGTGATGGCCGATCTCGATGGTTTTCGTGCGATCAATGAGGGTTTCGGCCGCATGGTCGGCAACTTTGCGCTGCGACAGGTCGCGCAGTCATTGCTCGGCAATGTGCGCAAGACCGATCTCGTGGCGCGTTGGGGTGGCGACCGGTTCATGGTGTGGCTGCCCGGCGTGTCGGCGACCGTCGCCGGTGCGACTGCGGAAAAGCTGCGCGTCGCGATTGCCCAGATGCCGGTGCCATCGACACTGGCAGACGGCGCGCTCATGTCCGTGACCATCGGCGCTACGCCAGTCACCGAGCTTGATTCGTTCGCCACGGCACTTGATCGTGCCGACCGCGCCTTACAGCGCGCCAAACAGGGCAGTCGCGGGTGTGTAGTCGTCGCCCGCCCAGGCGCCTGAGCGTTCACCGCGCAAGCGCCTGCGGTCGCTAAATGCCGCCCATGCAGATGTACTTGATCTCAAGGTAGTCGTCGACGCCGTACTTCGAGCCTTCGCGGCCGAGGCCGGATTGCTTGACGCCGCCGAACGGCACCACCTCATTGGCGATGACGCCCGCGTTGACGCC
>CAYMSY010000289.1:0-4513 GCA_964393195.1 uncultured Alcaligenaceae bacterium
TTCATTGTGCTGGCACTGGTGCCACTGATGGGGTCGTTCATTACCGAACCCGCCGCGATGACGCTCGCTGCGCTGCTCCTGCGCGAACACTTTTTCTCGAAGAATATTTCGTCACGGCTCAAGTACGCGACGGTCGGTGTGCTATTCGTCAATGTGTCCATTGGCGGCACGCTCACGGCGTACGCGGCGCCACCGGTATTGATGGTTGCCACCACATGGCAATGGGATACCACATTCATGATGAGCAATTTCGGCTGGCGCGCCGCGCTGGCTGTCTTCATCAACGCGCTCGCAATCACGCTGATCTTCGGCAGGGAACTGCGCCATGTGCCGTATCAGGCGACGGGCGGCGCGAAGATGACCATGCTGTGGTCAATCATTCTCGTGAGTCTCGCGTTCCTCGCGGTCGTCGTCGTGTTCGCGCATCACGAGGTCGTGTTCATTGCGATCTTCTGCTTCTTCCTTGGCTTCGCGAGCGCGTACGAGAAATATCAGGACAAACTCATTCTGCGCGAAGCGCTGCTCGTGGGCTTTTTTCTCGGCGGACTCGTCGTGCTCGGCGCGCAGCAGCAATGGTGGTTACAGCCGTTGCTTACGAAGCTTTCGCCGGATGCGGCCTTCTTCGGCGCTGCAGCGCTCACAGCGATCACCGACAACGCGGCGCTGACCTATCTCGCCTCGCTGGTGCCGGGGCTCAGCGACGAATTCAAGTACATGGTGGTCGCGGGCGCGGTGACCGGCGGCGGGTTGACCGTGATTGCCAACGCGCCGAATCCGGCGGGCTACGCGATCCTCAAGGAAAGCTTCGAAGACAATGCGATCGGCGCTGGTGGCTTGCTGCTCGCTGCGCTGCCGCCAACACTGGTGGCTGCGTTTTGCCTGTGGGCGTTGCGCTGAGCGGCGGGTGGTCTGTGGCTTGTCGGATCAGTTTGACGAACACTGATCCACCATCAACTTTTTCCAGGAGTGACGTTTGAATAGGGCATAGAGAGGAAAAACGCAATAAGTCGACTTTATGCATTTTTCGCTTCTATGCCCCATGAAATATGAGCCGCAAGAAAAAGTTGATAAGGAATTTTCTGGGCGATCCACTGCTGCAAATGCCCCGAAAGCATCTGGTACGGACTGCGGGCCGGCCGCCGATGCGTCAAAATTTGTGCAGCGCGGTGCAGTTGGCATTTTCGGGCTGTGCGGGTGATACTTGCAACTTGACCAGACAAATCGGGGGCTTTTGTGAAACGTATTTTTTTGCTGCTTGCGCTGCTGTGCACCAGTGCGCTGAGCTTCGCCCAAGGCACGATCACCAATGGCGCCGCGAGTTTCGTTCGCAACGTGAGCGGCTTTGACGTCTCGCCATCGGCGAATTTCACGGGCGTAACGTCAACGGCCGCATCCGATCAACTATTCGAGTTCGGTTGGTGGTATCGCGTCAGCGGCGATACCGCCGAGACACCGTTTCCGACACCGACCACGCAGAACTACACGGGCGATACGTCGACGCTGGTCTGGACGGACGTGAACGGACGCGGTTTCAACGCGCGCGAAGTGTGCGTCGTCGTGGGGATTGCCTCACCTGTCGGCGGCAAGGTGGTCTGTACGATGACGATCACCAATCCCGGCGCGTCACCACTCGCGATTGACTTATTTGTCTTCGCTGACATAGATCTCGGCGGGAGCGCATCGGGCGACAACGCGACGCTGGGTATCGCTACGCAGCGGATTGATCTGACTGAGGCGGCCGGCACGAACACCGCACAATTTGCCGGAGTCGGTGCCAACGCGCTGCTGGTCCGCCCGTTCGCCGCCGCGACAGACGTCGCTGGCTTGCTCTCGGATGCGTTGGTGACCAATTTCGACAATTCGGGCCTGCCTGCGACAAACATCGACTTCACCGGAGGATTCCAGTGGACAGCCACGATTCCGGCGGGCGGCAGCCGCGACTTCGTCAGCGTGGTGGCGGTGAATACGACCGCCTTGATCAGCGCGGATTTGTCCATTACCAAGACAGACGGCGTGACGACGGCCACGCCGGGCGGCTCAGTGACCTACACCATCACCGCGTCAAACGCCGGGCCGGATGCTGCCGCAGCAACGGTTGCCGATACGTTCCCGGCTTCGCTGACGTGCACATGGACCTGTGTCGGTGCCGGTGGCGGAACCTGCACAGCGTCCGGTTCGGGCAACATCAATGACACCGTGAATCTTCCGGCCGGAGCGAGTACGACCTACACGGCCTCGTGCACCATCTCCGCCAGCGCCACCGGCACACTCAGCAATACGGCAACGGTAACTGCAACCACCGCCGGGCTTACCGATCCCACGCCGGGAAACAACAGCGCAACGGACACCGACACACTGGTAGCGAGCGCTGATCTCGGCATTACCGTGACCGACGGCGTGACTTCCGCGACAGCGGGGGGGAGCGTCACCTACACCATCACGGCGAGCAACGCTGGCCCCAGCAACGTTACGGGCGCGACGATCTCGGACACCTTCCCGGCTTCGCTGACCTGCACCTGGACCTGCGCGGGCGCTGGCGGCGGGACCTGCACCGCCTCAGGCTCGGGCAACATCGCCGACACGGCCAATCTGCCCAGCGGCGGATCGGTCATCTACACCGCGTCCTGCGCCGTATCGGCCAGTGCGACCGGTTCACTCGTCAATACGGCCACCGTCAGCTCGGGGACTACGGATCCGAATCCGGGCAACAACAGCGCAACGGACACCGACGCCTTGGGCGCTTCGGCCGATCTGGCAGTCACTATTACCGACACACCTGATCCTGTGACGGCTGGGGCGCAGATCACCTACACGATCAACGCGTCCAACGCCGGTCCGAGCAATGCAGCTACGGTTGCCATGAGCGTGTCGGTCCCGGCGAACACGACGTTTGTGTCGTTGACGGCGCCCGGTGGCTGGGCCTGTACGACGCCGGCGGTTGGCGGGACGGGCGTCGTGAACTGCAGCCTTGCTTCGCTCGCGAATGCCGCGAGCGCGAGTTTCACGCTCGTTGTTGCGGTCGCACCGGCATTTAGCGGAAGCATCTCGGCGACGGCAAGCCTGACAACGGCGACGACGGACCCGGTACCGGGCAATAACTCGCAAACGACGACCACGGCCGTCAATGCGCTCACCTTCCCGGTTACCGCCGTGGCGAGCGGTGGCGGCGGGACGATCACCTGTGCCAGCCCGGTGGTCAGCGGTTCGACAACGACCTGCACGTTGACACCCAATGCGGGCTACCGGATTGCGTCGGTCAGCGGTTGCGGCGGCGTGCCCGGCTCGACCAGCCCCTACACGACCGGCGTGATCACGGCGGCCTGCACCGTGACAGCGGTGTTCGTGCTGGAAGTCCCGCGCGTCGTACCGACGATCGGGTTTGGCGCGATCGTTTTGTTGACGTTTGCGCTCGGCGTCCTCGGGATGCGCCGTCGTCACCAGCGCTAACCGACGACGCCCCCGGGACCTCATGCTGCGAGCTTCTTCTTGGGGCGCTCGCAGCAGTAACGGAGGCCGCCCGGCGCGATACCACCTCTATAATTTGGACTTGCGTGTAACTGGCGTAAGCGCCGCAATGACTGCGGTGTCTGAGAGGGAGCCACCCTCAGGAAGCACGCGCGCAGCGGCGTAGTTCGCCATCCCTGCGTTTCCGCCGTCCGCCTGGGCATGTGCTGGCTTCGTGACATAACGAAGGCAATGCAGAAATTTCGCCTTAAAAAGGAAATGCCCCATGGTTGACACGACCAACTCCGCCCGTCCCGAAACATTCGTGCTCCCGCTCGCCGCTGTCGACGCGGAAATCTTCGCCGTCATCAACGCTGAAAACCAGCGCCAAGAAGACCACATCGAACTCATCGCCTCGGAGAACTACACCTCCAAAGCCGTGATGGAAGCGCAGGGCTCGCAGCTCACCAACAAATACGCCGAAGGCTATCCGGGCCGACGCTACTACGGTGGCTGCGAGTACGTCGACGTAGCCGAAACCATCGCCATCGAGCGCCTGAAAACGCTGTTCGGCGCGAAGTTCGTCAACGTGCAGCCGCACTCGGGCGCGCAGGCCAACGCTGCTGTGTACTTCGTGCTCATGCAGCCGGGCGAATCCTTCCTCGGACTCTCGCTTGCCGAAGGCGGCCACCTCACGCACGGCATGGCGCTCAACATGAGCGGCAAATGGTTCCAGGCCAATGCCTACGGCCTCACCGCCGATGAAACGATTGACTACGACCAGATGCGCGCCAAAGCGCACGAGTGCAAGCCGAAAATGATCATCGGCGGCGGCTCGGCGTATTCGCTCAAATGGGACTGGGCCAAGATGCGCGAAATTGCGGACGAAGTCGGCGCAAAACTGTGGGTCGACATGGCGCACTACGCGGGCCTGATCGCGGCGGGCGTGTACCCGAACCCGGTGCCGTATGCGCACGTGACCACGAGCACGACGCACAAAACGCTGCGTGGCCCGCGCGGCGGCATCATCCTCACCAATGACGAAGATCTCGCCAAAAAACTCAACAGC
>CAYMSY010000290.1:0-2479 GCA_964393195.1 uncultured Alcaligenaceae bacterium
CTCGCGGCTGCGGCGCGGAATCCTGTATCGCACGGCAAAAGAACTCGGCTGCACTAAGATCGCGCTCGGACACCATCGCGAGGACATTCTCGAAACGTTTTTCCTGAACATGTTCTACGGCGGCAAATTGAAGGCGATGCCGCCCAAGCTCGTGTCCGACAACGGCGAACACGTTGTCATCCGCCCACTCGCCTACGTGCGCGAGAAGGATGTCGTCAAGTACGCCAAAGAGCGCGAATTTCCGATCATTCCGTGCAATCTCTGCGGCTCACAACCCAATCTGCAACGCGCGGTCGTTGGCCGCATGATCGAAGATTGGGACAAGAAGTTTCCGGGTCGCGTCGAGACCATGTTCCGTAGCTTGCAGAACGTAGTGCCTTCACATCTCGCCGATTCGAAGCTTTTTGATTTTCAGGGACTCGCAGCGCGCGAGGGTGAGCTGCCCCCATCGTTCGATGGCGGTGATACGGCGTTCGACGTCGATCCCGAGATTGAAGCCGCGATGCAGCGAGATGTTTCACGCAATGACGCGAAACCGATTGCTTTCGTGTCTGCATCCAACGCGATGACCGCTGAATGAGCACCGCTGAAGCGACCCGCATCGTCAAGGGCGCATGCCCGCACGATTGTCCGGACACCTGCGCGCTGGAATATCACGTTGCTGGTGGCAAACTGATTGAAGTCAAAGGCTCGGCGAGTCACAGCGTGACGGCGGGCGTGCTTTGCACCAAGGTCGCGAAATATCCGTTGCGGACCTACCACCCGACGCGCATCAAGACACCGCTCAAGCGCGTTGGTGCAAAGGGCGAAGGCAAGTTCGCGCCGATCTCGTGGGACGAAGCGCTGACCACGATTGCCACGAAATTCAAGGCCATCATCAGCGAGCACGGCGCGGAAGCGATCCTGCCGTACAGCTACGCCGGCAACATGGGCATGCTGCAATATGGCTCGATGGATCGCAGGTTTTTTCATGCGATTGGCGCGTCACAACTGGACCGCACGATCTGCGCGAGCGCAGGCGCAGCGGGCCTCACGGTCACGCTCGGTTCGCGTATGGGCACTGACATGGAAGCCTTCGCGCATAGCGAGCTGATCATCCTGTGGGGCACCAATCCGATCACGTCGAACCTGCACTTGTGGAGCCGCTGTCAGGAGGCGAAGCGGCGCGGCGCGAAGCTCATCGCGATTGATCCGTATCGTTCGCTGTCAGCGGAGAAGTGTCATCAATGGCTGCCGATCAAGCCCGGCACCGATGCCGCGCTCGCATTGGCGATGATGCATGTGCTGATTCGCGACGACGCAGAAACGCATGCGCTCGATCACGATTACATCGCGAAATACACGCTGGGTTTTGACGAACTGAAAGCACGCGCAGCGGAATGGACGCCGCAACGCGCGTCCGACATTTGCGGCATTCCGGTGGCCGACATCGAAGCGCTGGCGAAAGCGTATGGCAGCACGAAGAAGGCCGCGATCCGCCTGAACTACGGCATGCAGCGCCACGGCGGCGGCGGCATGGCGGTACGCACTGTCGCCTGCCTGCCCGCACTCACGGGTGCGTGGCGCGAGGCGAGCGGTGGCGCGTTGCTTTCTACGTCTGGCGCGTATCCGATGAATCTGGCGTATCTCGAACGGCCTGATTTGATGCCGAAGATCAACGGCAAATTGCCGCGCATGGTGAACATGAGCGCGCTGGGTGATGCACTCAACGGACTCAGCGATCCACCCGTGAGGGCAATGTTCGTCTACAACTCGAACCCCGGTGCCGTCGCGCCCGACGGCAATCAGGTGCTCAAAGGGCTGGCGCGCGAAGACCTGTTTACGGTCGTGAGCGACATCTTCATCACGGACACCGCGCGTTACGCCGACATCGTGTTGCCTGCGACGACCTCGCCCGAGCATGACGACATCAACCGCAGCTACGGCCATTACGACCTCGTGCTGAACCGTCGCGCGATTGATCCGGTGGGAGAGAGTTTGCCGAACACGGAGCTTTTTCGCCGTCTCGCGAAGGCGATGCGGATGTTGTGCCCCGATATAGCGGGGCTGAATGACCCCTGCTTCGACGAAACCGACGAGTCGATGATTCGTCACGCGTTCGACTGGTCGCACAAATCGCTGGCTGGGTTGAGTTTTGAAACGCTCGAACGTGATGGCGTCTTGCGCATGAATTACCCGAAAAAAGACGGTTTCGTCACGCCGTTTGCCGAAGGGGGGTTCGGCACGCCATCGGGCAAATGCGAGCTCTATTCGGAGACGCTCGCCAAGCGCGGGCTTGATCCGCTGCCGACTTACATCGCGCCGCACGAAGGCGAAACGAGCGATCTCTTCGCCGAATTTCCGCTCGCGCTCAACACGCCGCCCGCCCGCAATTTCATGAATTCCACGTTCGGCAATATCGAAGAGCTCGCGAAGCCGCACGGCGCGCCGACGGTGCAATTGAATCCTCTGGATGCGGCCGCACGTAGTGTTGTCGAGG
>CAYMSY010000290.1:2579-4487 GCA_964393195.1 uncultured Alcaligenaceae bacterium
GCGCCGACGGTGCAATTGAATCCTCTGGATGCGGCCGCACGTAGTGTTGTCGAGGGCCAAACGGTGCGCGTATTCAACGGTCGCGGTGTAATGAAACTGGCCGCCCACGTGACAGACGATACGCGTCCGGGCGTTGCCACCATTCTGTGGGGCCACTGGCGCAATCACCCTGGCGCGGAGGGTTTCGTCAACGATCTCACCAGCCAGGCACTCACCGACATTGGCGGCGGCGCGACGTTTTATGACTGTCGCGTGGAAGTTGCTGCCGCGTAAAACAGGAGCTGCACTCATGGAAAAAATTCGCAAAACCGATGCCGAATGGCGCGCGCAACTCACGCCGGAGCAATATCGCGTGACGCGCACGCATGGCACCGAGCCGGCGTTTTGCGGCGGCCTGTGGGATCACCACAAGACGGGCGTTTATCACTGCGTTTGCTGTGACCTGCCGCTGTTTTCGAGTGGCAGCAAGTTTGATTCCGGCACCGGCTGGCCGAGCTACTACGAGCCGGTCAACGCCGAAAACGTGGTGTCGAAGGAAGACAACAGTTTCTTCATGCGGCGCACGGAGTCGCTCTGCGCGCGCTGCGATGCGCATCTGGGTCACGTGTTCCCGGACGGCCCGAAGCCGACGGGGCTGCGCTACTGCATCAATTCGGAAGCGCTCAGGTTTGTGCCGTCGGAGTAGGTCAGCGCGAAAATCGTGTTTTTTCGAGTATCAGCTTTTTACGGAAACGACCATTTCATAGGGAATAGACTGGAATTAATTAGAAAGTCGAGTTTCTGAGAATTTCGGTGCGAAGCCCTTCTTGGATGCGGGTATCGATAAAAAGTTGAATGTAAAAAAACGACGCAAATTGCACCGTTTTTTTGCCACCGAACCTCAGCGCACCCCGGCTTCAATTACGCTGAATTCAAAGCCGGTTTGATGCGTTTGCAGCACCGTGAAGCCGGCGTCATGCAAAAGCGCGGCGAATTCATCCAGCGTGCGCTCCCGCCCGCCCAGTCCGGCGAGCATGTTGAGATCGGTGCGTGCCAGCGCCTCATCATGCGCGTTGGCACGCAGGCGCACGGGCCGCAGCCGCTCGACCAGCAGCAGGCGTGTACCTGCCGTCGCCGCATCCCGGCATCGCGCCAGAATGGCAGCGCAGCGCTCGTCGTTCCAGTTGTGCAGGATGCTCTTGAGCACATAACGATCGGCGCCGTCGGGAATCTCGTCGAAAAAACTGCCCGAGTGGAACTGGCAGCGCTCGGTCAAGCCAGCGGTTTCAATCTGCACCTCCGCACCCGCCTTCGCGTGCGGCAGATCAAAGATGATGCCCTGCAATTGCGGGTGCTCCAACAGAATCGCAGCCGCCAGCTCGCCATGACCACCGCCGACGTCCACCAGGGTGCCGACATCGCGCCACGTCGCAAGCTGTGCCACGTCGCGCGCAATCAGCGCAGTCATCGCGCGCATCGCGTCGTGAAACATGCTCGCGGTTGCTGCGTTTCCGTTCAGGTACGCATAGTCCGCTTCGCCGGTAAGTCGTTCGCGGGCGCTGGCGCCGGTACGCACGCTGTAGAGCAGATCGCCCCAGACCGGCCACAGTGGCTTGCCCCACCACAGGGCCAGTGCACGCAGGCTGGTGGCGTCGTCAACACCGTGCACACTGCCATCGTCGCTGCACAGCAAGCGGCCCGCCGGCGTCAGTGCGAAGCGATCGTCGACTCGCTGGCGGCAGATGCCCAGCGCACAAAGACCGCGCAGCAAGCGGGTGAGACCGTCGCTGGAGCAATCGAGCGCTTCAGCGAGCGACTCGGCAGTGGCCGGTCGTCGTGCAAGATGGTCGGCGATACCCAGTTGTGCGGCGACATAAATCGCCTGTGTCTGCCAGCTTGAGACGATCTGGCGAACGAGCCGTTGCTGTG
>CAYMSY010000291.1:0-4459 GCA_964393195.1 uncultured Alcaligenaceae bacterium
TATTACTGGAATCGCGGTCACTGGACCTTGCCGCCGGCCGGTTATCGCTACTGGAGCCCCGGCGTCTGGCATCGCGACAGCCGTGGACATTACTGGGTTCCGGGACACTGGCGCTAGCAGCTTTTTAGTCAAATGACCTTTGCGTAGGGCATAAGACAGTAAAACATCAGAAGTCGACTTATAGGGATTCGACGACCCGAGCCCTTTGAAAACGTCGTTTCAGGAAAAAGCTGTTACCCGATTCTGAGCCGTCAGGATGCGGCGGGCGGCCGAATGGCGTTCTTTGGACGAAACGCTTTGCACACCTCAGCAACCGTTTCCAGGTCCGGTCCGCCGATCAGGTCGATGCAATAGGGTACTGCCGCGAAAATGCCATGCACGCTCGCCTTGCCGTCGGCATCACGCAAACCTTCCAGCGTTTCCTTGATGCTTTTCGGCTGTCCCGGCAGATTGATTACCAGCGTGCGGCCGCGAATCACCGCAACCTGCCGCGACAGGATCGCTGTCGGCACAAAGTTCAGGCTGATCTGGCGCATCTGCTCGCCGAAGCCGGGCATCACCTTGTGCGCAACGGCGAGCGTCGCCTCGGGCGTCACGTCACGCCGGGCCGGGCCGGTACCGCCCGTGGTGAGCACCAGATCACAGCGTTCGACATCGCACAGCTCGATCAACGCTGATTCGATGACCGGCTGTTCGTCGGCAATCAGCCTTGTTGCGTAAGTCAGCGGATTCCTGACTGCGCTGGCAAGCCACTCCTGCAGCGCCGGAATGCCTTTGTCTTCGTACACACCGGTTGAAGCGCGGTCCGACACCGACACCAGTCCGATCTTTACTGCATCCAGCGCCACGGTGTGCTCCTAGACCTTCGTCAACACGCGATAAATCATGCGGAACACCTGCCGCGATGCAGCCGGCGCCTCGCCGCGCGCGGCCTGCAGGCGTGCGCGCTTGAGCTGCTCGTTGAGCGCTTCGCGATCAATTTCCGGTTGCTGCGTCGCGAATTCGGTCAACGCGTCTGGTTCCGCGATCAGGCGGTCGCGCCAGCGCTCGGACGCCTTGAACGCGGCCTTGTTGGCGCGTGTGCCCATCTCCCAGCGGTCAATCTGGGCACGTATCGGTTCCGGGTCAATGTCGCGCATCAGCTTGCCGATGAACTGCATGTGCCGGCGCGTGGCTTCGTGCTTGCCGACACGCCCGAGTTCGTCGAGCGCATCGCGCAGCGATTCCGGCAGATCGAGCTGATCAAGCTTGTCTTTTGACAGTGTGGTCAAGGTCTCGCCAAGCTCCTGCAGCTCGTGCATGTTCTTTTTGAGTTGTGTTTTCGACGGTCCGTCGTCGACGGGGCGTGGATTCTTGGGAGGGCGGGCCATGCGGCAATTTTGCCGCAAGCGTGGCGACCGGGGCCGGAACGGGGCGTGGGCTATGCTTCCGGGGTCTGTCCGTCTTGGTGTGTGTATGTCCCTAGCCCTGTCTTCTGAAGCCCTTCGTGATGTTGCGCTCGCCGCGCTCGAGCGGGCACGCCGCGATGGTGCCGATCAGGCCGAAGCCGAGGCCACACAAGGCGTCGGGCTCAACGTGACGGTGCGTATCGGCGAACTGGAAACACTAGAACACAACGTCGAAAAGTCGCTCGGCGTGACCGTTTACGTGGGCGGCCGCAAGGGCAATGCCAGCACCGGAGACTTTTCGGCCGACGCGGTCAATGCCGCCGTCGACAAGGCGCTCACCATCGCCAAATTCACCAGTGCGGATCCCTGCGCCGGGCTGGCCGAGGCGACGCTGATGGCGAAAACCGTCCCGGATCTTGATCTCTATCACCCGTGGTCGCTTGATGCCGATGCAGCCATCGCAATTGCCAGACGCTGCGAGGACGCAGGGTTCGCTGTTGACGAACGCATCGAAAACAGCGAGGGCGCTTCGGTCAGTGTGAGCGAATCCGAATTCGTTTACGCCAACACGCATGGCTTCACCGGCGGCTACAAGGGCAGTGCTCATTACATCGGCTGCGCGATGGTGGCCGTTGACGGCGACACGATGGAGCGTGATGACTGGTACACCTCGCACCGTGTACCCGCCGCGCTTGAAGCCGCCGAATCGGTCGGACGCAAAGCAGGCGAGCGTGCCGTCGCACGACTCAATCCACGAAAAATTCCGACGCAAAACGCGCCGGTGATCTTCACGCCTCAACTCGCCGCGGGCTTCATCGGCCACGCGATCAGCGCGCTGTTCGGCGGCTCGCTGTACCGCAAGACATCGTTCCTGCTCGACAGCATGGACAAGCCGATGTTCACGTCGCTGCTCAATATCGTCGATGATCCTTTCATCAAACAGGCCTATGCCAGCTCGCCCTTCGATGGTGAAGGCGTGGCCTGCCAGCGGCGCGCAATTGTCGAAAACGGAGTCGTTCGCGGATACTTTTTGTCAGCGTACTCCGCGCGAAAACTCGGCCTGCAATCGACCGGCAATGCGGGCGGAAATCACAACCTGCTCATCACACCCACGGTCAAAGGTGACACCGCCGCGCTTGCGAAACAGATGGGTCGCGGCCTTATCGTGACCGAACTGATGGGCCAGGGGGTGAACCCGGTGACCGGTGATTATTCGCGTGGCGCGGCGGGTTTCTGGGTTGAGGATGGCGAGATCGCGTATCCGGTTGCCGAGATCACCATCGCCGGCAATCTGCTTGATCTTTACCAGCATATCGTCGCCATCGGTGACGATGTTGATCGTCGCGGCTCGAAGCATGTGGGCTCAATGCTGATCGATTCAATGCGCATTGCTGGAACCTGACCAGACGCTGACCAACGGCGCCGACGCGCGGCATTCATAACAATCCGTGCGGCAGTGACAACGCGGGTTAACGCCGTATGCAACTGCGCTGATTGCAGCAAGAATTTCGTGCAGTGCAACAAATGGGGAGAAAAATATGCAGGGCTTGCTCGCGCTAAGCAAACTCATCGACAAAATGAACAGCGGCATTGGCTGGCTCATGATGTGGATGATCTTTGCTTCAACAGTCATCAGTTGTATCAACGCCATCATCCGCAAGGTGTTTGACATCGGCTCCAACGCCTTTCTGGAAGTGCAGTGGTATCTGTTTGCCACGTCGTTTCTTCTGGCGGCGGGTTACACCTTGCTCAACAACGAGCATGTGCGTATCGACGTGATTTCCAGCCGCTTCACCAAGCGCACGCAAATCTGGATGGACATCGTCGGGTTTCTTGTCTTTCTGCTTCCGGTCTGCGTGGCGATTCTCTGGTTTTCGATGCCGTTCTTCCTCAACGGCCTGCGCTCGGGCGAAGTCTCGGCAAATGCGGGTGGACTCATCCTGTGGCCGGTGTATCTGATGTTGCCGCTGGGCTTCGCGCTGCTTTTGGTGCAGGGGTTGTCGGAGGTGATTAAACGCTTCGCATTTCTCAAGGGGTTGATTGACGATCCGACTGCCAAAAAAGGCGAGAAATCCGCTGAAGAGGAGCTTGCCGAAGAGATTCGCCGCCTCGCCGAGGCCAACGCCGCCGCCAACGGCGCAAAAGCCTGATCTGGGACGCATACATGCTAGCTTTCATCATCAACAACCTCGCCCCGATCATGTTCTTGGGGCTGGTAGTCTTTCTTCTGTTCGGTTTCCCGGTGGCGTTCAGTCTGGGTGCCTGCGGTCTGTTCTTCGGTTTCGTCGGAGTAGAGCTCGGCGTTCTGCCGGAGTCGCTGTTGCAGGCGCTGCCGTTGCGCATCTTCGGCATCATGAAGAACGACACGCTGCTTGCGATTCCGTTCTTTACCCTGATGGGACTCGTGCTCGAACGCAGCGGCATGGCGGAAGATCTGCTCGACACCATTGGCCAGCTGTTCGGCCCGGTGCGCGGCGGCCTTGCGTTTGCCGTGATCTTCGTCGGAGCGCTGCTGGCGGCGACTACCGGCGTCGTTGCCGCCTCGGTGATTTCGATGGGCCTGATTTCGTTGCCGATCATGTTGCGTTACGGCTATGACCGTCGCCTCGCCAGTGGCGTGATCGCTGCATCGGGCACGCTGGCGCAGATCATTCCACCGTCGCTGGTGCTGATCATCCTTGCTGATCAGCTTGGCCGCAGCGTCGGTGACATGTACAAAGGCGCGTTCATTCCTGGCTTCATCCTGACGGGGCTGTACGCGCTGTACGTGATTATGGTGGCGATGTTCAAGCCGGCCTGGGTGCCTGCATTGCCGCCGGAAGCGCGCACAATCCGTGAAGACGACGGCAAGAGCGGACTGCCATCGCTGGCCGTTCTCACCATCGTGTCGACCGCTGCCGCTGTAACTTTCGCCAAAAATTACGGCAGCATCATCACGTGGTGGAAGGGAGCGCCGCCGCTATCAGTTCCGCTGGACGAGACCATTGTGGTTTCGATGTGCGTGGGTGTGTTGATCGCATTCGTTGCTGCCGTCGTCAACAAGGTGACCGGCTGGGGCCTGCTGTCGAAGA
>CAYMSY010000292.1:0-4428 GCA_964393195.1 uncultured Alcaligenaceae bacterium
GAGCACGATTCGGTCGCGCTGGGCCTGTGAACGTCGCCGTTGTACTTTTGCCAGAGATCGATGATCGCGTACGGGGCTGGGTAGTGCTCGGGCCGCGCACGTTTCGCAACCTGTTTTTTCGCTTGCGAAGCTACGTAGCCGCGCAGGAAGCCGTTGGTCATGAGGTTCTGCGAGAAGGACAATTTGCGTGGTTCAGGCAGCGCTTTGAGCACGCCAATAGCCGTATTCCACATGATGCGCGGTGGCACGGCTTCGTCGACGAGGCCTAGCTTCTTCGCCTTCTTCGCATCAACCGTTTTGCCCGAAAGCATCAGGTCAAACGCGGCGGGCGCACCGAGCAGTTGCGGCAGGCGCTTGACGCCACCCCATGCCGGCAGGATGCCGAGCATCACTTCGGGCAGCCCCATGCGCGTACCCGGATCGTCCACACCGACTCGGTAGCGGCAGGCCATCGCCAGCTCCAGGCCACCGCCCATGCAGAAGCCCTTGATCAGCGCGAGCGTCGGGTATTTCACGGCGGCGAGACGTTCGTAGAGGTCGTAGCCCGTCTTGACGAGCTTCTCGGCGGCGGCGACATCATTGGTCTTGCCAATCGCTTCGAATTCCTGAATGTTTGCGCCGGCGATGAAGCCGGAGGATTTCAGCGAATGGAAAACGACCGCCTTCGGTGGCTCTTTGTCGAATTGATCGAGCAGTGCGGCGAGCTCGCCAAGCACCGGTGTGCCCATCGTGTTGACGTTGCTGCCTGCGACATCAATGCCGACCCAGGTGATGCCGTTGTTGTCGGTTTTCAGTTTGAAGTTTTCGTAGTTCATTACGCTGCCTCTACCAACATTGCGCCGCCCTGCCCGCCACCAATACAAATCGTCGCAAGCGCCCGCTTGCCGCCCGTACGCTTGAGCACATTGAGCGCATGCAACACGATGCGCGCGCCCGACGCGCCGACCGGATGGCCCAGCGCAACCGCGCCACCATCGACGTTGAGCTTGTTCATGTCAATTGAGCCCATCGCGCCGTCGAGACCCAGCTCTTCCCGGCAGAACTTTTCATCTTCCCATGCGCGCTTGCAGGCGAGCACCTGCGCGGCGAACGCTTCGTTGATTTCGATGCTGTCGAGATCGTTGAGCGTGAGGCTGTTGCGCTTGAGGATCGGTGTCGAGGCGTAAACCGGGCCGAGGCCCATCTGCGCCGGGTCGCAACCTGCCCATTGGGTGTCGACGATTTTGCCGAGTACCGGCAGATTGTGTTTATCGACAGCCGCCTTCGTCGCCAGCATCAACCACACGCCGCCGTCGGTGATTTGCGAGCTGTTGCCTGCGGTGACATTGCCGTACTTTTTGTCGAAGAACGGTTTCAGTTTCGCGAGTTTTTCCGGTGTGGAGTCGCTGCGCGCTCCGTCGTCGTCGTTGTAGACATTGCCTTTGCCGTCGATCAGCGGAATGACTTCGCCTTTGTAATTGCCCGCTGCCTGTGCAGCGAGCACGCGCTTGTGGCTTTCGGCGGAGAATGCGTCCATCTCCTGACGCGTGACGCCGAAGCGGAACGCGATGTTCTCTGCTGTTTGCCCCATGAGCAGTCCGACCTTCGGATCGGTCAAACCTTTCATGAGCGCGATCACAGGTGACAGCAACGCGGCAGGTGAAAGCTTCGCGAACACGCCAACGCGTTGGCCCATCGTCTTCGCACTCGCAAGCGCGGCGAACCACAGCACCATTTTTTCGCTGTACAGCAGCGGTGCGCGCGACAACGCGTCAACACCGCCCGCAAGCACGAGTTCGGAGCGACCGGCAAGCATGTTGTTGATCGCGGAATCGAGCGCCTGCATGCCGCTCGCGCAGTTACGCATCACGGTCCAGCCCGTGACTTTGTCACCGCAGCCGAGACGCATCGCGACGTAGCGGCCGATGTTCACTTCGTCCGGCGACGGGTTGGCGCAACCGAGGATCACTTCGTCGATTTGGGTCGGCTCAATCGGCAGACGCGACAGCAGCGCACGACCGGCAGCGACCGACAGATCGGACGCCGAGAACGGTCCCGGTGCGCTGCGCGCTTTCAGGAACGGCGTGCGTGCGCCGTCGACGACGTAGATGGGTTCACGAAGGGCAGATGCCATGGTGACTCCTTGCAAACAATGATTAGGCGAACGCGAGCACGGCGCGGATGGCGCGCAGCTGCGTCGGTTGATTGACGGTGGCGCGCAACGAGCCCGCCAGGAACGGCGCGAGGTGCGCGAGCACGGCAGCGTCTTCTTCCACCGCGTCCTTGCTGGTCGCGGCGAGCGCCGACATGAGTTTCCGCGCGTCCTCGCTGGCGAGCGTGGAGGAAATCGCGTCAAGCATGAAGTGCAGGCGCATCGACAAATCCTGCGCCGCGAGGTCCGGCAGTGCCTTGGCAAAAGCGTGCACGAAGCGTGCATTCTGTGCGGCGTAACGCTCGGCGAGCAGATCGCGAACGAACGGCGATGGGTCGGCATAGGCGCGGCCGAGGAAGCGCAGGAAGGCATCACCGCCGCGTTCCGGATTGCGTGCGAGTTGCAAGGCAGGCAGGAACATGGTGGCGATCAGCTGCTCAACGGTGTAGGTCGCGTCAAAACCCTTTTGCTCGAGCGCGTCGAGCAGGCGCACGCGTTCGAGATTCAGCGTGTCGAGACGATTGGTCAGCACCAGCGCAAACAGTTCTTCCTTGCTGCCGAAGTGATAGTTGACGGCGGCGAGGTTGACGCCGGCTTCGGTCGTGATCGCGCGCAGGCTGGTGGCGTCGAAACCGTGGATGACAAAGAGCTTTTCGGTCGCGGCGAGGATGCGCGTCTTGGTGGCGGCGCGGCCTTCGTTACGCGGTTCGCGTTCGCGAATTTTCAGCGCCGGAAAACTGCTGTTGAGCTGCATGTCGAAAACCATCGGACGCCCCCTTTAATCGAACGATTCAAACAATTGTTCGATTTTGCATGAAAGTCTTGCACTGGCCAGCGTTTTCGCTAGAAAAAATGCTCTAGCCAGGTGCGTTTTTGGCGATTTCCGGCTCATTTCGGGTTCAATTTCCGTTATGGCTTTTCACTCAATGCTTTATTTCATGGGGCATAGGGCGCGAAAATATCTATAGTCGACTTATGATGATTTGCCGCGCTACGCCCTTATTGAATGGGCTTTTAATGGAAAAGATGTATCGCAAATCGAGCCGCCCCGTCTGCTGTCGGCGGCGCGGTGACAGAATCGGTTGCAGACCAAAAGACGCGAATCCTCAAGGAGGCCTCATGAAAACCACCCTCAGCCGCGTGCTGACGCGATCTGCGATCGCGGCCGGACTATTCGTTGCCGCGACCTGTCCGCTAACCGCTGCCGCACAAAGCGCGGCGCCGGCGCCCGCCATGCCAGCCGCGAACGCCAGCGCGGCTGATGCGTGGAAGCCGCCGCAGCGTCGTCGCATTTATCTGATGCGGCATGGTGACGTTGCGTACTTTGGCGCCGACGGCAAGCCGGTCGCCAATTCCGATCTCGTGGTGCTCAGCGACAAGGGGCGTGCGCAGGCGGATGCTGCCGGAAAGTATCTGGCAGCGCTCGGCGTCAAAAAATTTGACCGCGTGTATTCGAGCAATCTGCCGCGCACCAAGGAGACTGCGGCGCGGGTGCTGACAGCAGCGAACATCAACGCCGAAGCGGAAGTCGTCGACCTCTGGCGCGAGATGAAGCCGGGAGCTTCCGCCAACGTTCCTGCGGCTGAATTGCCGCGCGCGTTCCTTGACATCGCGGCGCCAAAGACCGGTGCTGATGCGCGCTTCATAGGTGGCGAAAGCATCGGTGAGCTGCAGGAGCGCGTGCTGCCGATTCTGCAAAAGCTGCAAGCCAATCCGAACTGGGATTCGGCGCTGCTTGTGCTGCACGGCCTGGTCAACAATGCGATCCTGTCGCACGCGCTGTCCGGCGGTCGCGACTACTACGGTCGCATCGAACACGGCCCCGGCTGCATCAATGTGCTCGACATGGGCTCGGGGCCGAATGACTGGATCGTGCGCGCGATCAACCTCTGCCCCGACGCCAGCAACTATGCCGACGGCGTACCGGGTGCGCGACTGAGCACACTGGAAAAGCTGCTCGCAGGCACGCTGCGGTCGCGCACGACCGCAGCGGAGAAGAAGTAGCCGCTATTTCTCCGGTCGCACCATCAGCGCATTGAACCGGCGCTCGGGTCGATGCGTGACCTTGAGGCCCTTCTTCGCGGCGTAGTCGAAGATCGGGTAGAAAACCGGGATGAAGGCCTGATCGTCCATCGCGACTTCAATGGCCTTTTCCAGCCAGGCGCTGCGTTTGGTTTCGTCCATCTGCATCAGCGCCTCGCGCGCCAGCGCATCGACCTTGCTGTTGCTGTAGCGCGTGCGGTTGGCTGTGCCCGCGCCGATGGACGGGTCCGGCGTCATGAGCAATGCGCGGATGC
>CAYMSY010000293.1:0-4425 GCA_964393195.1 uncultured Alcaligenaceae bacterium
ATCAACAGGCGACAATTCATCATGAATCGCCTCCTGTATCTCTTCGCGCTGGTCAATCTTGTCATCGGTACCGGTGCTTTTGTCGTGGCCGGAATTTTGGGGCCGATCGCGTCGGGATTGCAAGCGAGCGTTTCTGCGGCAGGTCAGGCGATGACGGTGTATGCGCTGTCGACCGCGCTGCTGGTGCCCGTTGCGCTCGTGCTTACGGGGCGCCTGCGCCGCAAGCTTGCTATGCAGATTGCGCTGGCCGTGTTTACTGTCGGCAATCTGGTCTGTGCGCTGGCGCCGAGCCTGCCGGTTCTGTTGCTGGGACGGGTTTTGATGGGCGTCGGCGCCATGTTCACGCCGCTGGCGGCCGGACTGGCCGTGTCCATGGTCGAACCGGCCAAACGCGGCAAGGCGCTGGCGCTGGTTTTTCTCGGCGTGTCGCTGGCCTATGTCGTCGGCTTGCCACTGGGCGCCTGGCTCGGTTTCAAGTACGACTGGCATGTGCCGATCATGGTGATTACTGCCGCATCGTTGCTGGCGCTGATCGCAATAACTGTGCTGGTGCCGGGCGACATGCAGGGTCCGGGTGCCAATTTCGACGGTCTCGGCGTTCTCATAAAGGTGCCGGAAGTGCGCTGGACACTGCTGTTCACGTTGCTGTATTTCACCGCGATTTTCTGTGTGTTCAGCTACATCGGGCCGGTACAGCAAGCGCTCAACCCGATGACGACCGAACAGTTGTCGCTGACGCTGGCCATGTTCGGGCTGTCCGGTGTCGTTGGCACGCTGGTGGGCGGTTGGGCCAATGATCGTTTCGGATCGCTGCCGACCGTGCGGGTCCAGATTGCCTTGCTGACGTGCATGATGCTGGTGCTGCCGTTCACCCGCGGCAGCTACGCGCTGACGGTGCTCGCGTTTGTGCTGTGGGGAACCGCAGGTTTCGGCATGATGGCACCACAACAGTCGCGGCTGGCCGTCGTGTCGCCGCAGAACGCGCCGCTGTTGCTGTCGCTCAACACGTCCATGCTGTATCTGGGGACCGCGTTGGGCGCCGCGCTCGGCGGCGTGTTCGTCGGCGCGGTTCCGGGCGAGGGCTACATCACGTTCGACCGGTTGTCCTGGGTGGGTCTGCCATTCGCCGTCGCCGCCGGGTTAACGCTGTTCATGGCGCGGCCAGGCGCAGTTGCCGTGACGCCCGTTCGCCACTGATCGGCAGTTGATTTTTCCTCCGCAATCACTATCAGCTTTTTACTAAAACCCTTTTCGCGCAGGGCATGGACGCGATTTATAGGAAAAGTCGATAATAGCCATTATCAGCTTCCAAGCCCTTTTAAATGGCACTTTACACGAAAAGCTGATAGCTGAATTGTCTCGCAAAAAGACACTCTGTGCGACCTTCGGCACGCCGATTGCTGATCCCAGTCATGCACTTCAACGGTGCGTCGCCACGATGGCGAACCGCCGCACACTCATGACCGAGAGGAACACTTCCATGCAACGCCACAACAAAACCCTGTCCCTTGCGCGCGCGCTGCTCGCCGCCGCGGGCGCACTTGCGCTCGCGCTCAGCGCGACCAGCCACGCCCAATCCGCGCTCGACGACATCATGAAGTCGAAGGAAATCCGGATCGCAATTCCGACCGATTTTCCGCCGTACGGCTTCGTCGGCCCGGACCTGAAGCCGCAGGGTCTCGACGTCGATATGGCGAACTACATCGGCAGCAAGCTCGGCGCCCGGGTGGAACTGGTCGTCGTCACCAGCGCCAACCGCATTCCCTATCTGCAAACCAAAAAGGCCGATCTGGTGATCTCGACGCTCGGCAAAAATCCCGAGCGCGAAAAAGTGATCGATTTCACGGCTGCCTATTCGCCATTCTTCCAGGCCGTGTTCGGGCCGAAAAACGTCGCCGTCAAAGGCGCAGCGGACCTCGCGGGCAAGACCATCGGTGTAACGCGTGGTGCCATCGAAGACATGGAGCTGACCAAGATCGCCCCGGCCGGCGCCGATGTCAAACGCTTTGAAGACAACAATGCCACGGTCAGCGCCTTCGTTTCCGGCCAGACCACACTGCTGGCCACCGGCGCATCGGTCGCCGGCAACATGATGGCGCGCAACCCGAACCTCTCCGCCGAATACAAATTTGTACTCAAGGATTCGCCCAACTTCATCGGCGTAGCGAAAGGCGAAGACAAGCTGCGTCTCAAGGTCAACGAAATCATTGCCACCGCCAAAGCTGCGGGCGACATCGACAAGATGGCACAAAAATGGCTCGGCCGTCCTGCGGGCGATTTGCCGAACTGATCCCGCTGCCGTCATCCTCAACGCTAGCCGGGGATCCAGAAACGTTGCCTGGCGAACCATCGTCGCTGATGCCTCCTTTCTGGATTCCCGACCTGCGGTCGAGAATGACGCCAGGAAAAGTTGACTGACCTCACACGATGAAAATCGAACTCGACTTCCTCGCCGTCCTCACTCAATGGCCGTTACTGGTCAAGGGCGTCGCATGGACGCTGGCGCTCACCGCGTTTTCTGCCATTCTGGGTGGCACCGTGGGCGTCGCCTGCGCGTGGGCGCGTGCGTACGGCGCGAAGCCGCTCGCGTACGCGGTCGCGGCGTACGTGGAGTTGATTCGCAACACGCCGTTCATCGTGCAACTGTTCTTCATTTTCTTCGGACTACCGGCTGCGGGCGTCAAGCTCACGCCGGAGATCGCGAGCATCATCGCGATGGTCATGAACCTCGGCGCCTATGCGACCGAGATCGTGCGCGCCGGGCTCGACGCCACGCCACGCGGACAGTACGACGCCGCGAAAGCGCTAGGCCTCAATCGCCTGCAAATGTTCCGCCTCGTCGTGCTGCCGCCTGCGCTGGCCAAGGTGTGGCCAGCGATGGTTTCGCAGATCATCATTGTGATGCTCGGTTCGGCTGTCTGCGGGCAAATTTCGACCGAGGAACTGAGCTACGCCGCAAACCTCATCCAGAGCCGCAACTTCCGTGCGTTCGAGAGTTTCATCATCGCCGGAACGATTTATCTGGCACTGGCGGTTGCAGTGCGCAGGCTGCTCGGCTGGGCCGGGCCACGCTTCCTGTTCGGCGCTTCTGCCAAAGCCGGGGCGCGCTGATGGTTGACTTTTCGATCTGGGATATCGTACGTAACCTGCTCATGGCCGCGCGCTGGACCATTGCGCTGTCGCTGGTCGCTTTTATCGGCGGTGGCATCGTCGGCCTGCTGCTGCTCTACGCGCGCATCGGCGGTGGCCGTATCACCGGCAAACTCGTCGGTGGTTATGTGCAGATCTTTCAGGGCACGCCACTGCTTATTCAACTGTTCCTCACTTTCTTCGGCATCGCCGCATTCGGCGTCAGCGTGTCACCGTGGATCGCGGCGTCGGTGTGTCTCACGCTTTACTCGAGTGCCTATCTCGCAGAAATCTGGCGCGGCTGTGTGGACTCAGTACCAAAAGGTCAGTGGGAAGCCGCGAAAAGCCTCGGTCTTTCGTTTACCCAGCAGCTGCGTTTCATCGTGCTGCCGCAAGCCGCGAAAATTGCGATTGCGCCCACCGTCGGTTTCATGGTGCAGGTCATTAAGGGCACGGCGCTCGCCTCGATCATCGGTTTTGTCGAAATCACCAAGACCGGCGGCATGATCGCCAACGCGACCTTCCAGCCGTTCCTTGTTTACAGCTTCGTTGCCCTGTTCTATTTTGCGCTCTGCTTTCCGCTGTCGCTCTGGAGCAAAAAACTGGAGCTCAAGCTCGCGCTTTCCAGCCGCTAGCGTTGACTTGCGTGCCTACAAGCGCGGTACCAGCAACGCCGGGTCACGCAATGCCGGATGAGTTGCTGGCAACGCGCTTTGCCAGTTCGACTGCGCACGCTTGGCGGCGGTCTCACTTTCGGCGCTGCGACCCAGTTTGCCGAGCGCCACGGCGCGGCAGTGCTCTGCCTGACCCACCCATGTCGACGCATTGCGATCGTAAGCCGTGCGCTCGGCCTCCGCCAGCACGCGGTCGCACAGCGCGAGACTGTCCGTCGCATCGCCCTGCGCGAGCTTTGCCCGTGCCGCAATCAGCCATGCTGCGAAATGCCAGAACTTCGCGTCACCGGTCACCCGAGCTGGCAGGTACCGATCCTGCGCGGCATACGCGGCCGCCGCATCACCCGAAGCCAGCGCGATCAACGATTCGGCCAGTGCGTTACGTGCATGCAGGCTTTCCAGTTTGCTCGCGGTGGCCTTTTGCTTCGCCTCCGCGAGCGCCGCGCGTGCACCCGTCAGATCGCCGACATACGTACGCGCAATCGCGAGGTAAGCCCAGGCGAAGATGTGGTTTGACAGCGACCCCTTGCCCGATGTCGCATCAATGCTCTTCTGGGCCAACGAGGCTGCTTCGGCGAAATCCCCACCCAGCAGCGCCCGCCGTGTCAGCAGCGCCAGCGAC
>CAYMSY010000294.1:0-4419 GCA_964393195.1 uncultured Alcaligenaceae bacterium
CACCCTTGTAGCGTCGTACCAGCGCACTTGCTTCATCGGCGATGGCGCGCATCTTCGCCGCACCGCCTTCCGGCCCGGCGTGGCGCATGTCGAGGATCGGGCGCACGTGCAGCGTGCCCACACTGGCATGCGCGTACCAGGTGCCGCGCGTGCCGTGGCGGGCGAACACTTCGGTCAACTGCGCGGTGTAGTCAGCCAGATGCTCCAGCGGCACCGCGCAATCCTCAATGAAGCTCACCGGCTTACCATCGCCTTTGAGGCTCATCATGATGTTGAGCCCGGCCTTGCGCACTTCCCACAGATTCTTCTGCGCGGCATCGTCCGTCATCGGAACCACCGCGTCGGGCAGCCCCAGGGTGCCGATCAATTCAATGAGTTGTTGCAACCTGTGTTTCAGCGCGTCCTTGTCGTCGCCTGAAAACTCCACCAGCAAAATCGCGTCGGGTGAACCGACCAGCGCCGTGCGGATCGTTGGCGCGAACGCGGGATTCGCGAGTGACAACTCGATCATCGTACGGTCAACGAGTTCGACCGCAGTCGGTCCAAGCTTGACGATGTGTTGCGCCGAGTCCATCGCCTGATGAAACGTCGGGAAGTTGACGACGCCGAGCACCTTGGTCCCCGCAAGTGGCGTCAGCGCCAGCGTCAGCGATTTGGTGAACGCGAGCGTGCCTTCCGAACCAATCAGCAGATGCGAAAGATTGACGCTGCCGTCACCGGTGTACGGCCGCTCATTCTGATTGCAGAAAATGTCGAGGTTGTAACCACCGACGCGACGCAGCACTTTGGGCCATACCCGCTCGATTTCGGCGCGATGTTCAACGGCGAGCGCTTGCCCGATCTCACCAATTTGCTTCGCACGTCCGTTCGCGGAATCGAGCGCACCAAAACTGGCGACACTGCCATCAGCCAGCCATGCATCGGCTCCGAGCACGTTGTGCACCATGTTGCCATACGCAATCGAGCGTGAGCCGCAGGAATTGTTGCCCGCCATACCACCGAGCGTGGCTTGTGCACTGGTCGACACATCGACGGGGAACCACAGCCCGTGCGGTTTCAGGAACGCATTGAGGTGATCAAGCACGATGCCCGGCTCGACCGTGACCGTGCGTTGTGTCGCGTCGAAATTCAGGACGTTGCGGAAATATTTGCTGTTGTCGATGACCAGCGCGACGCCTGTCGTCTGCCCGCACTGGCTGGTGCCGCCGCCACGTGCGAGTACAGGCACTTTCGCGTCGCGCGCGATGTCGATCGCACTTTTGATGTCATCCGCAGTTTTCGGAACGAAAACGCCGACGGGAATCTGCTGGTAAATCGACGCATCTGTCGCGTAGCGCGCACGATCAGCGTCAGTGAAGAGCACTTCGCCCTGGGTATGTTGGCGTAGGCGGGAGGCGAAATCGGTCATGTAAAGAATTCTTGCAAGAGCGGCTTGCCGCGACAGGAAGTAGGGAGGTTAACAGTCGTCGGGGGCGCTGCAACCCGCCCCTATGGACTCGACGCAACGTGCCGTAAGGTGCCGCTGCGCATGAGTTCAAGCACTGCGTCGCGCTTGTTGTTGAGGTGTTCGGTGAGCACCCTGCGCATCGCGTCACCGTCGCGTTTCTCAAGCGCAGCAATCATCTGCTCATGCTCCTGCACGGCCTGCTGCCACTTCTGGCCTGACTGGTTGGAGCGGAAGCGCAGCGCCTGCAGCCGCGCATTGAGCTGGGCGTAGGTTCGCGACAGCACAGGATTTTTCGCAGCGGCGTTGATACGCTCATGAATCTGTGCATTGAGGGCGTAGTAGCGCGGCAGATCGCGACGCGTGAAGCTGGCGAGCATTTCATAGTGCAGTGCCTGAATCTCGGCCAGCTCATCGGCCGTGATGCGCGCTGCCGCCAGTTCACCGGACTGCGCTTCGAGGTTGGCCATCACCTCAAAGGTGTCGACCACGTCCTGTTCATTGAGCGACAAGGCCACCGCGCCGCGGTTCGGCAGCAATTCGACCAACCCTTCCGACGCCAGCATCTTGATCGCTTCACGCAGCGGCGTGCGCGAAATCTTTAGCTGCTCGCTCAGTTCGCGTTCGTTGAGCTTCGCGCCCGGCGCGATCACACCCTCAATCAGCATGCTGCGCAGACGTTGCGCCGCCTGATGCGGCAGTGCCTGCCGGGACAATTCGATAATTTCCGCCATGTTTCAATTTTGCATACAAATTGACTGATTCGCAACCTGCGTGCACGCGTTTACAGCGCAAAACTACATTGACAAATGAATTTTGTATGCAAAAATATATCGAGCAATGCAAACTGCCACGCCTCGATTTTGGGAAATTCCATGCTGCAACTGAACTTTCACCCCGCCGGTCGCCACCAGCTGTCGATCCCCGGTCCGTCGCCGGTGCCGGACCGCATCCTGCGTGCGATGAGCCTGCCAACCATTGATCATCGCGGTCCCGAGTTCGGGCCGCTTGGGCTCAAGGTGCTCGGTGACCTCAAGAAGATTTTCAAGACGCAGCATCCGGTCATCATCTACCCGGCTTCGGGTACGGGGGCATGGGAGGCGGCGCTGACCAATGTGCTGTCGCCGGGCGATCAGGTGGTGATGTACGAAACGGGGCAGTTCGCGACGCTGTGGAAGAAGATGGCAGATCGACTGGGTGTGCAGACCGAGTTCATCGGCTTGCCAGGCCTCGAAGGCTGGCGACGCGGCGTGCAGGCTGACTTGATCGAAGCGCGACTGAAGGCGGATTCAGCGCACAAGATCAAGGCCGTGTGTGTGGTTCACAACGAAACCTCGACCGGTGTCACCAGCAACATCGCTGCCGTGCGCGCTGCGATCGACAACGCAAAACATCCGGCGTTGCTGATGGTCGATACGATCTCTGGCCTTGCCAGCGCGGATTATCGTCACGACGAATGGGGCGTGGACATCACCGTGTCGGGCTCGCAAAAGGGGCTCATGCTGCCGCCGGGGATTTCGTTCAATGCGTTGTCGCCGAAAGCAATTGCAGCGAGCAAAACCGCAACGCTGCCGAAGGCGTTCTGGGCCTGGGACGAAATGCTGGAAATGAACAAGACCGGCTACTTTCCATATACGCCGAGCACCAATCTGCTCTACGGCTTGCATGAAGCGCTCGACATGATTCTCGGCGAGGGACTCGACAACGTCTTCGCGCGTCATCAGCGCCTTGCGCGCGCCTGTCGCGCTGCGGTGCAGGCGTGGGGCTTGCAGATTCAGTGTGCCGATCCGGCGGTGTATTCGCCGGTGCTCACCGGTGTGATGACGCCGGAAGGCGTTGACGCGGATGCGGTGCGCAAGGTCATCTACGAACGCTTCGACACGTCGCTCGGCACCGGGCTTGGCAAGGTCAAGGGCAAGATGTTCCGCATCGGGCATCTCGGAGAGTGCAATGACGTTTCGCTGATGGGCACGCTGGCCGCCGTTGAAATGGGGCTCGCGATTTCGGGTATTGCCCTCAAAGGCAGCGGCGTTGTCGCGGCGATGGATGTGCTGAAAGCAGGCCCGGCGACGGCTGCGACTGGCACCCTCAGAGTTGCTGCATAAGTCAAATCAAATTCAGGAGGAAAGCATCATGTCCATCAATCAGAACCGCCGCAAACTGGTGAAAGTCATTGCCGCCGCGCCCTTGTTTTCCGGAGGCGCAGCCTTCGCGCAAACTGCCTGGCCGGGCGGTACCGTAAAAATCATCGTCGGTTTCCCGCCCGGTGGCGGGACTGATGCGCTGGCGCGAATTCTCGCGCCGAAGCTAACGACGATGTGGGGGCAGCAGGTTATTGTCGAGAACCGGGCTGGCGTGGCGGGCGTGCTTGCGGCAGACCTCGTTGCCAAATCAACTGATGGCTTGACCCTGCTCATGGGCCACATCAATTCGCATGGCATTGGCCCGGCCTTGAATCCAAAAATGCCGTACAACGCCGAGACGGATTTTTCGCCGCTGACGCTGGTCGGCGTGACGCCGAATGTGCTCATCTGTCACCCCAATGCGCCGGCCAAGACGGTGAAGGACATCGTTGCGCTGGCAAAGGCAAAACCGGGCACGCTGTCGTTCGGCTCCGCCGGCAGCGGCAGCGCCCAGCATCTGGCGCTGGAGTTGTTCAAGGTGGCGGCCGGTGTTGACGTGCTGCACGTGCCGTACAAAGGCAGTGCGCCGCTGTTGACCGATTTGATGGGCGGGCAGATCAATTATTCGTTCGACACGATGGCGGCCGTAACGCCGCACGTGAAGGGCGGCAAAGTGCACGCCGTCGCGCAAACGCGCACCAAGCGTTCGGCGAGCTACCCTGACCTGCCGACCGTCGCCGAGAGCGGTTATGCCGGTTTTGAAGCGACGACCTGGTATGGACTGATCGGCCCCGCAAAAATGCCTGCCGATGTCATCGCACGAATCAGCCGCGACATGAATGCGGCGATGGC
>CAYMSY010000295.1:0-1256 GCA_964393195.1 uncultured Alcaligenaceae bacterium
ATTACCCGGCGCGCAAGGCGTCACGGCTGTCGCCAATCGAGGCGCTGCGCTACGAATAAGTCGATGCGATAAACGCTATTGGCTTTTCTCGGGAAAGCGCATTCACAATGGGCTAAAGCGCGGATATTGCTTTTAGTCGACTTTCTATGATTTGACCTGTCATGCCCTGTTAAATAAGGCATTAAGCGAAAAGCTGACCATCATTTTCCATTTGCAGCGGGCAAAAAAATGGCCCGCACGCGGCGGGCCGTAGTCCTGAGAGACCTGATAAGACCGGAGGTGTATCGAGGGGGTGGTCTCGCAGGGGCACACCTAGAAGAGAAGTCTGAAGTATGCAAATGTCATATTAGTTGTCGTCGGACGTCTTGTCAAGAGAATTGCACAAAAAAAGTACCGGATAAGCGTTTTCTGAGCGGGCAGGCACCGCATGCAAACGGGCGACCGGAAATGAAAAAGCCCGGCCGAGGCCGGGCAATAGAGGCATGAGCATTCGTATCAACCGCGATAAATCAGCGTCATCGGGCGGCAGTTATCCGCCGTGACGTTGCCGAAACTTCTCGCGCATTTCGCCTGCGCGGGAAACGCGGTCCAAGAGTTGACCCTTGACCAGCGCCTTTTGTTCCGTCGTCAGCAGCTGGGTGAACTTGATCCATTCCGAAATAGCGAGTTTTCGTTCGCTGGCGAACGCCGCCTGGGTTTCTTCGCGCAGGTTGAGCAGACGGGCAAAGTCGGGATCCGCCTTCGCCAGCTCCGCTTTGGCCGTCTCGGCGGCCGCAGTTCGTGCCTTCCGCGCTGCAACAAACGCCTTTTGCGTCGCCTGCGAAGCGACGGCGTATTGCGCGTCCTGCGTCGGGTTCAGATTGAGCTTCGCCTTCATCGCCGCGAAATGGTTGCCGAACGGCATGCCGATCTCGGGCATGCCGGGCGGCGCAGCCTGTGCCAGCGACGCGCCGAGAATGAAGGGGCTCAGCATTGCCGCAACGCGGACAACGGTTTTGAGTGTTTTCATGGCGAACTCCAGATTCGGTATTTCCGTATGACCGCCATTTTCGCCCAGCGCTTCCGGCCACGGCCGGCGCCTTTGTAAACACTTGTAAGGGCGGTGCACGGCGCGGGCGATGCTCTGTTATGTTTCCACCATGAGCCATCACATCCTCGTTGTCGATGACGACCAGCGCCTGCGCGAGCTGTTGCAGCGCTTTCTGACTGAGCAGGGTTTTCGCGTAACAACCTTGCCCGATGCGCGCGAGTTGACG
>CAYMSY010000295.1:1266-4391 GCA_964393195.1 uncultured Alcaligenaceae bacterium
GTCTTGAGCGCGATCCGCCGCATCTGATTGTGCTCGACTGGATGATGCCGCATGAAGATGGCCTGAGCGTCTGCAAGCGCATTCGCGCGGCCGGGGACCGCACGCCGGTGATCATGCTCACGGCAAAAGGCGACGAAGAAGAACGCATCGACGGCCTCGATTCCGGTGCTGACGATTACCTCGCCAAACCATTCAGTCCGCGCGAACTGGTGGCGCGCATGCATGCGGTGCTGCGTCGCGCCGCCGAGATTTCACCGGGTGCGCCGATGCCGACGGATCAACCGATAGTGTTTGGTGATTGCGAAGTGAATTTCTCGACACGCGTGCTCACGCGCGCGGGCGAGGCGCAGGATTTGACCACCAGCGAATTTGCGATGCTCAAGGTGTTCGTCACGCACCCGCACGAGCCGCTGTCGCGCGAGCGCCTGTCGATGCTCGCGCGTGGCAAGGAGCACGAAGTGTTCGACCGTGCCATTGACGTGCAGGTATCGCGCTTGCGCAAACTGGTCGAACCCGATGCCGGCAAGCCGCGCTACATTCAGACGGTGTGGGGTCGCGGCTACGTGTTCGTGCCGGATTGACGCGTTGATCGCCATGCCGAAAAGCCTGTTCTGGCGACTCGCGATGCTGTTGATGGCCGCACTCGCCATCGCCGTGCTCGCGATGATTTTCCTGTTCCGCCAGGATCGGGCGACGCTCATCGCGCGCAATTTCACCGAAGCGAAAATGGCGCAGGTGGAAGCGCTGCGCACGACGCTTGCCAATCTTTCGCCGGACGACCGCGGCAACCGGCCGATGATGGGCTTGCAGAAGATCGGGCGTGAATATGGGGCGCTGCTGGTTCCGGTGGATCGTCGTCCCGAAATCGGACAGATTCCGCGCGGCCCGGCGCTGCAGCCGCTCGTTGAAAAACTGCAGGAGCAGCTCGGTCGCGATACTGAGGTGCGCCTCGGCATGCGCATGGATCAGCCCATCGTGTGGATTCGCCTGAACGTCGGCCCTGACAATACGAAAGGTGTGTGGGCCGGTTTTCCGATCCGCAATGTCGAGGCGGGCGAGGTTCCGGTGCGGCTGCTCGCCATCCTGGGGGCCATTCTCGCGGCGCTGCTGGCAGGCACGTTCTGGTTCGCGCGTCGCCTGTCGCGCCCGCTCGCCGATCTGGCCGACGCGGTCGACAAGGTGGCGGTCGGGCAACGACCCGATCCGCTGCCGGAAGACGGCCCGACCGAGATCGCGCGCGTCGCCCACAACGTCAATCGCATGGCGGCGAACCTTGACCGCCTCGAAAAAAACCGCAGCACCATGCTCGCCGGCATTTCGCACGACATCCGCACACCGCTCACACGATTGCGACTGGCCAGCGAAATTTCGGTCAATGACGCGCAGAGTCGCGCCGAAATGGCGGCCGACATCGACGAGATCGACCGCATCGTGACCCAGTTTCTCGATTTCGCGCGCGGCAATCCGAAGGAAGCCCCCGAGCGCGCCGACATGCAGATCGTGCTTACCGCGCTCGCACACAAGGCCGAATCGCGCACGCTGCCAGTGCTTTGGACGGCGGGGCAGGAGGCGATTTTCGTCAACACCTATCCGGCGGCCTTCGAGCGCATGATCATGAACCTGATCGAAAACGCACACCGCTACGGCAAACCGCCGGTCGAGCTGCAACTGCGTCGCGACGGCGCGATGGTCGACATTGACGTGCTTGATGCGGGCGACGGCGTGAAAGCGGAAGACGTGGAGCGGTTGAAACAGCCCTTCGTGCGCGGCGATCAGGCACGCGGTGGCGCGATGGGCGCGGGGCTCGGGCTCGCGCTGGTCGAACGCCTCGCCCAATGGCACGGCGGCAGTTTCGATTTGCTGCCACGCTCTGGCGGCGGAACCGTCGCGCGTCTGCGGCTGCCGGTGGCGTCGCACGTCGCGTAGCTGCAGCCTGCGGGCCTTCCTCCCTCAATAAACGCGAAATCGTCTGGAGCGCCGTCGACCCGGTCAGTGAATCTGCCTGGCTAGCGATACCTCAATAAGTACGGTCATTTTTACTACATGTTAAATATATTTGACATGTTGTTTTGTATTTATTACATTGCACTCATCGTCAACTGAGGAGACTGAAATGCCGTACAAAGAAAAGATCGCCTGGCTGTACCTGATCGCAATGGTCGTTACCTTTGGCCCGTACTTCACCCTCGCCGCGCTTTCCCCACCCGGCGATACGCTGCCCAATTTTCGCCAGCTTGGCCTGTATGCCTTCGCCGCGATTGTGCAGATGCTCATTCTTGGCGCGGGTCACCTGTACTTCCGGTTCAAGTCGCCCGAGGACGCGCGCGCGCCGTCGGATGAGCGTGATCGCGCCATCGCGCAGCGTTCGACCACGTTCGCGTACAACCTGCTCCTCGGCGGCATGATTCTGGTCGGCGGCATCATGCCCTTCCTGTCTAGCGGTTGGGCCATCGTCAATGCGGCGATTTTCATGATGGCAGCGGCGGAATTCGTTCGCCACAGCCTCGCCGTCCTGAGCTATCGCCGGCAGGCATGATGGCCGGCACGATCAGCAACCGCATGCGCGTGCTGCGTTTCCACCACGGCGAAATGTCACAGGCCGAACTGGGTCAGCGCATTGGCGTCACCCGACAGACCATCGCCGCGATTGAGTCAGGCAAATATTCGCCGTCACTGGAGGCAGCGTTCCGCATCGCGCAGGTTTTCAATGTTCCGCTGGGGGAGGTGTTTCAGTGGGAAGCCGAAGCGGTGCATTCCCAGCCCGCAAGTTAAGGAACAAAGCTCACAATCGTGGCCGCCAACGCGAATCCAACGCTTCAAGTGCTGGCAGATGTGGTTCTTGCGCTGCATTTCACCATCGCGTTGTTCGTAGTCGGTGGCCTCGTAGCGATCATTGTTGGCAATCTGCGCCGTTGGCGATGGGTCAACGCGCTGTGGTTCCGGCTGCTGCATCTGATGGCCATTGTCGTTGTCGTTATTGAAGCGTGGTCAGGGATCGCCTGTCCGCTAACCACGCTGGAAATTTGGTTGCGGGCGCAATCGGGCGCGACCAATGCCGGTAATACTGCTACTTATAGCGAGAGCTTCATCGGACACTGGCTACAACAGATGCTTTACTACTCGGC
>CAYMSY010000296.1:0-3805 GCA_964393195.1 uncultured Alcaligenaceae bacterium
CGCGCCGAGGTAAACGCCGACGGTGCGGAAGCCCGAGGCCTCAGCCACCTTGTTGGCCCAAGGCTGCAACTTGGCCATTTGCGGCGATTTGTAAACCTCGGTGAGTCCTTCGCCGGCCGCTTGCAGATGCGGGTCACCGGTGCCAGCCCACCATACGTCGATCTTCGGGTTGGCCGATTCGGCACGCACCTGCGCGTAGGATTCGCCGGAGCTGCGACGCGTCATGCTGGTCTTGATGCCGGTCTCCGCTTCGAACTTGTTTTTCATGAGTTCGCACCAGTCGATGGTGGCATTGCACAGCAGGTTCAGGTTTTGCGCCTGTGCGGCTGGCGCGAGCAGCAGCAGTGCGCTTGCCGCGATGGCCGCAAGCGTCGAGATTCGTTTTGACATGGTTTCCTCCTTCGGCACGGGCAAACACGCCGCGCTCTGGCGACAGTATGCTGCAACTCGCGTGGCGGCGGTTACGCTTTGTTTCAATCGACCGCCTAACGTTCGGGAACGGTGCCAGATGTTGTACGTCTGTCTGTTATCGATATGCTTCGTGCATGCGCGGGCTTGTGCCCGGCAAAGCCTTGCGGGAGGAAGGCTGACACCGTGGAAACCACACCAACTGCCGTTCGCATTTACCTGGTCATCGCCGCCATCGCGCTCGGCAGCGCGATGATCGAAGGTGTCGTGTTGTCCTTGACGGGGCGGCGCGATTACGACTGGAAGGGCTCGATGCTGTCGCTGTTCATCGCGGTCGGCCGCCGTATCAGTGACTTCGTTCCGGCGCTGCTCGCTCTGCCGGGCGCAGCGTGGTTGTATGAACACCGCATTTTCACGTGGGATATGAACGAGCCGCTGAGCTGGGTGGTGCTGTTCTTTGCGCTGGAGTTTGCCTACTACTGGTTCCACCGCACCAGTCATCGTGTGCGCTGGTTTTGGGCGAATCATTCGGTCCATCATTCGCCGAATCAGTTCAATCTGTCGGCCGCGTATCGCCTGGGCTGGTTGGGCAAAGTGACTTTAACCCTGATCTTTTTCTCGCCGCTGGCGTGGATTGGTTTTACGCCGCAAGTGATCCTGCTCGCGTTCGCGATCAATCTGCTCTATCAGTTCTGGATCCACGCGGAATGGATTCCGAAGCTCGGTTTTCTAGAGGGCATCATCAACACGCCGTCGGCGCATCGCATACACCATGCGTCCAACGTTGAATATCTCGACGCCAACTACGGTGGGGTGTTGGTGATTTTTGACCGCATGTTCGGGACCTACATCGCCGAACGCGATGACCTGAAACCGGTTTATGGCTGGGTGCAGCCGATCACGAGCCATAACCCGCTACGCGTACTCTTTCAGCAGTGGATCAACATCTTTGCCGACCTGCGCAAGGCGCGATCAATGCGGGACGTTCTTGGCTATCTGTTCGGTCCACCCGGCTGGCAGCCGGATGGCAACGGACCTACGACCGAAAATCTGCGCAAACAGACGAAACATTTATCCGTCAGAGTCAATGATCAGGGTCGATGATCACGCTGATTGATTCGGGGCAAGTCGGCCGCGCCGCAGTTGTGCCAAGCTTGCGGCATGAAATCACCCGCACCTAACGATTCACCAGCTGCCGACACAAGCCCCGTTTTTGGAATCCTCGCCAACCCCACACGCTTCCTGTTTTTCACAGGCAAAGGCGGCGTTGGCAAGACGTCTCTATCAGCGGCAACCGCCATTGCACTCGCCGACGCGGGCAAGCGGGTGCTGCTGGTCAGCACTGATGCGGCGTCAAATCTCGACGAAATGCTTGGTGTGCCTTTGCGTAACCATGCGGTGCCAGTGCCGGGCGTTGCGCGTCTGTCGGTGTTGAACATCGATCCTGCCAACGCCGCCGAGGCATATCGCGTCCGTGTGCTCGAACAGCTCGAGGCCGGGACGACCGATGCCGAGCGCAGCACAGTCCGCGAACAGCTGTCCGGCGCATGCACCACCGAAATCGCGGCGTTCGACGAGTTCGCCGCGTTGTTGGCCAGTGAAGCCGCGCCTGATGACGCGCCCGGCTTCGACCACGTCGTGTTCGACACGGCGCCTACGGGGCACACGTTGCGCCTGCTCAGCCTGCCGAAGGCCTGGACCGGCTTCCTGGCTGAAAATGATCGTGGGGCGTCGTGTCTGGGGCCGCACTCGGGCCTCAAGATGCAGGAGACGCGCTTTCGGGCGGCGCTGGCGGCACTCTCGAATCCTGCGATCACCACGATCATTCTGGTCACGCGGCCAGACCCACGCCCGATGCGCGAAGCCGGGCGTACGTCGGAAGAGCTATCTGCGCTCGGATTGGAAAACCAGCGTCTGGCCATCAACGGTGTTTTTCATGCCAGCAGCAACGATGACGCAGTGGCGAACGCCATCGAAGCACTCGGACGTGAAGCGGTGGTCAGCATGCCCGATGTGCTGGCCGCGCTGCCAAGGGATGAAGTTCCGTTGCGCGCATTCGATATGGTTGGCATCGTGGCGATCCGCGCGCTTCTGGGTGGGGCACCTGCCAGCATGAGTGCCGCACCGTCATCTGATGGCGCATCGGATGCAGGGCTTCCAGCCGCGCCTCTTGGTAGCCTCGTCGATGAGCTCGCGGCTGCGGGACATGGCTTGATCATGGTCATGGGCAAGGGCGGCGTTGGCAAAACCACTATCGCAGCAGCGCTGGCGGTGGGTCTGGTGCAACGCGGACACAGCGTGCATCTGACCACCACCGATCCGGCAGCGCACGTCGCCGACGCCTTGCAGGGAAACCTGCCCAATCTCAAGCTGGGCCGTATCGACCCGAGGGTTGAAACGCGGGCTTACATCGACAAGATCATGGCCACACGCGGGCGCGATCTGGACGAGGCGGGCAAGGCCTTGCTGCTGGAGGACCTGCAATCGCCCTGCACAGAAGAAGTGGCCGTTTTCCATGCGTTCAGCCGTGTCGTCAGCGAAGCGCGCAGTGCGATTGTGGTGCTCGACACTGCGCCGACAGGCCATTCACTGTTGCTCATGGATGCCACCGGCGCCTACCACCGACAGATGGTGCAACAGTACGAAGGCACGGCAAGCGCGGCGCACATCACGACACCGCTGATGCGCCTGCAGGACGCGTCCCTCACTCACGTGATCATCGTCACCCTGCCGGAGGTTACGCCGGTGTCACAGGCGGCAGCCCTGCAGGAAGACCTGCGCCGGGCGAAGATCGAGCCGTATGCCTGGGTCATCAACAAGAGTCTCGCCGCCAGTGGCACCACCGATCCGTTGCTCGTCGCCCGCCTTGGCGGCGAACGCGCGCAGCTCGCCCGGATTGCGAAGGGTCTGGCGACTCGCACCTTTGTCCTGCCGTGGTTGCCGCAATCGCCGGTGGGTGTGCAGGCGCTGGGTGCGCTGGCGGCAGCGCAACCCGCTGCCGAAGCTCAGGGTCACTAGTCGTGACGAGTTTCAGGTGTCGCGGACGAAAGTCACGTGCAACCCGCGATGCGTCATGCGCTAACTGCGAAACCGCCTGACCATTTCAAACCAGAGCGCTGTGGCCAGGCCAAGCCCCGCAATAGGCAGCAACATCAGCGGCGGCGGTGGCGTGAAGCGGAATAGCCCCGCGAGTGCCGGGATGTAGAGCACCGCAGCGAGCATCGCCAGGGTGGCGGCGCTCACGATCCAGAGCATCCGGTTCGGGCGTCGCAGCGATGCCAGCAGTGAACCACTTTTGGAGCGGTTGGAGAGGATCAACGCGAGGTTGGCGATAACCAGCGTGCAGAACGCGATTGCCCGGGCCTGCGGTTCCAGCATGTTTTGTAGCCCCCACCAA
>CAYMSY010000296.1:3815-4387 GCA_964393195.1 uncultured Alcaligenaceae bacterium
GCGCGCCGAGCCCCTGAAGCAGGGCAAACAGAAGCGTTGACCCGCCAAACAGTTGCGCCCGCGTGCTCCTTGGAGGACGCTGCATCACATCGCCCTCGGCGGGTTCGTTCTCGTAGGCGAGTGAACAGGCCGGGTCGATGACGATTTCAAGAAACGCGATGTGCAGTGGCAGCAGCATCGCCGGCCAGCCCAGCAGAACCGGCAGCAAGGCCATGCCGGCAATCGGCACGTGCACTGCCAGCAGGTACGACATCGACTTCTGAAGGTTGTCGAAGATGCGGCGTCCGAGGCGCACGGCGCGAACAATGGACGCGAAATTGTCATCGAGCAGGACCAGCGATGACGCCTCACGCGCGACGTCCGTTCCGCGTCCGCCCATCGCGACGCCCACATGCGCCGCCTTGAGCGCGGGCGCGTCGTTCACGCCGTCACCCGTCATGGCGACGATTTCTCCGTCGGCCTTGAGTGCCTGCACGATGCGAAGCTTCTGTTCGGGCGCGATACGGGCGCAAACGGTAACCGACTTCATGCGTGCCCGCAGTTCGGCGTCACTGAGCGTGGCCAATTGGTCG
>CAYMSY010000297.1:0-743 GCA_964393195.1 uncultured Alcaligenaceae bacterium
CTTGCCCTCCGCATCGTGCACAAACCCGCTACCACCGCCGAAACCGGCGGCGTGGACCTGCACCACCGTAGCTAGTGGGATGACTGCCAGCAGAAATCGCTGCGATCGGGAAAAACAGTTGGGAATGGAGGACAACACAATTTCCTCACTCACATATCCGCGACACGCCACAAACCGTCGTAGGCATCGCGCAACATTTGGATGCGGAAGACCTTCCAGTTGCCGTTCGAGAACCGTCGTACCTTTAGCTCACAACGACTGCCCGCCAGTGTCGTCTCGTCTACCGTTCCCAGCCACATCGAAGCATTTGCCAACCCGCCGCCGAAGGCCTGGATAATGGGTTTGAATTTCGTCAGCCCGGCGAAAGTAAATGCCTCGTATGAGCGCTCGCTGGAAAACGCTTCCAAGTCTGTTGCTAGATCAGCGTGAACTTCGGTTGCAGCAGCGGTGGCATCCTGCTCACTTTGCGGCAACAAGTAGCGGACGGTGCGGTACAGAATCGTATTGCCTGCGCCATATACCGTGACCCGAACTGCCGCTCGCGAAATGAGCGTGAAGGGGAGCGCAACGCGACCGCTGGCGACGGACTCAACAGTTTGATCATCAATGCCATCACCGTCGATATCTACGCCTACGCGAACCCACGGCAGCGCAGCGCGGTTGTACACATTGATGCTGGTGGAGAGCGGGGAAAGTCCGCCGTCGTAAAGCGCATCGACTGCAAACGGTGCCTCGCCGCTACG
>CAYMSY010000297.1:753-4379 GCA_964393195.1 uncultured Alcaligenaceae bacterium
CTGTGTACGTGCGCGTCTCGTGGAGCGTAGCGGCCAGAATGGTGATCGTGCTCTGCCCCGGTGGCAGTGCAATATTGTTCGCAACAAACTCGCCACCCGGCCTTGTAGGCACGCGAACGTCGTTCACGAATACGCTGATGTTTTTGGGCCCTGTAACGCTGCCGCGGAACGACACCTGATCGTCCGCAACCAGCATGCCATCGTGCAATCCAGCTGAGTCAAGAACCACTCCTGGGCCATTGACGTTCTGCAGATGCACGATGCCGCCTTCCAGCGACAGGCCGTTGGCGAAATGAATGACCGGGTATATCGATCTTGGCCTGGGGTCGGCGACGCTTGGCCGCATTTCTGCGAATGCATTCCATATGAGCGAGCAATGGTCAGCCGCCGCAGGCGGGCAACTACCAATCTCGAAGCGGTCGTACTTGTACTCACCCGTCAGATACGCGTACACAGCGACGCGGTCGACCGCCATAGTGCCCAGCCCGCCGGTGACGACCTCGTAGAAATACGGGGCGTCGCGTCTAAGTGTCGTCGTGTTGGTGGCGGTGAGACTCACACTTGGCGTGAATCCACTGAGCAACGAGAAACGGATTGAGGGGGCGAGCGCTACGTCTTGCGGCTCGAGAACTGAAATGCGCGCGGGCCCGCTGGAGTTCAGCGTGAATTTCGTGGTACCTACCAACGGAGTCGCTATCCCCGCGCAACAATCGGCATTGATGTGATAAGTCGTCGAAGACGTTTGCACTTGCGCTGAAGGATGCCGATACCGTGGAGGCATTTCTGTCGTCCGCGCGACTAGGGTGTATTCGACACCTGACTCCGCCGGGAACTGGTACGAGACGCCATCCACTGGCGATTGTGCTGGTGTCCAGACGACCTCAGGCCCATTTGGAACAATGGCGCCGCCGGGCGCGCCTGTCCTGACGAACGCTGTAGTTCCACCTGCTACTGCGAGTAGGGGGGTGACCAACATGCGGTACTCGCCGGTTGGCACCGGTACCGGAAGTTCAAACGTAAAGTGCTGATCCCCATTGCTCGTTGATCCCGCGAACAGAAAGCCTCCGTCAGCGCTGTTTTCAGCCAGAAGAGTGCCGTCGGGGCGCAATACGCGCACACGTAGGACGCGTGGCGTCGAACCGTCCATCCAGTCCAAGCGGTTGCGCAGAGTGATGGCAAAGTGGGAGCCCAGTGCGGATACACCTAACCGATAAAGAATTGGCTGGCCCGCGTGTTGGGTATCAGTATCGAAAGAAGCATTGGGTGATACTGCGGCCGCTTCAGTTGCTCGCAGCAACTGAAAGCCAACGGCCTGCTGTGCAGTGCCATAGTCGACAAGCTTCAAGGAATAAGTACCGGTCTGACGTACGAGCAGACTTAAAAAAACCTTCTCTTAGAGGTACCACTTCTTTGGCGGTGCCATTTTCATAGTAGTACTGTGGGTACTGCGCATCGAAGAGAATCGCGCTTGAATCGTCAGCGCCGGTGAAATTGGCGATGTGCTTCGCAGCCCCGAGTGGCAACACCGAGCCCATCAGGTTTTCATAAAGCCCATTCGTCACGATACGAAGGGACAACATGTCCCCTGCTTGAGCAGAGAATGTCAGCGTAGGAGGCAGTGTGCCAGGCAGCGACAAATTGACCTGCGGACCGTCAATCGCAATCGGTACCAGGGTCGTCGTGGCTGCACCAACGGTCACTGATCGTGCAGCGCTGGTGGTTCCGAGCGGCGTCGCAGCGTTGTCATATGCCTTGGCGGTGTAGCTGTTGCTGCCAGCCGGAGCGGTCGATTCAACGAGCGTCCAGGGTGCGGCATTGCGCGTACCTAGCAGCGTGGCGCCGCGGTAGAACTCGACCTTGCTCACGGCCCCGTCGACATCTGCCGCCGTAGCGGACAAGGTCACCGTCGCCGGCGCGGTGCAAGGCGGTGCGCAGCTTGCAACAACACTTATCGTCGGGGGTGTGTTCACGGCGACCGCCTGATTGGCGCTTGTAGTGCTGAGCTGTGGCGTACTGTTGTCGTAAGCTCTGGCAGTGTAGTTGTGTGTGCCGCCAGCGACGCCGATGCGCGACAGCGAATACGGGCTCGTGGTTACAGAGCCAAGGAGTATGGCACCATCATAAAACTCGACTTTCGCAATACTTCGTCCGTTGGCCGCTGCGGCGTTTGCCGTGAGCGCGACCGTCGCTGCTTGATTGCATGGCGCAGTACAGTTTGCGGTTAGTGAAACCGTCGGTGGCGGCGCCGTCACGGCGACTGCCTGAGCGCTGGACGTCGCGCTCAAGGCAGTAGTGCCGTTGTCGAAGGCTTTGGCCGTGAAGCTATAGCTCCCGACTGCAAGCGCGGCAGACGTTGCTATCCACGGCGCCACATTGCGAGTGGCGAGCAGCGTCGCCCCCTGGTAGAACTCGACTTTCGTTATTGATCCGTCCGCGTCGGTTGGCGCGGCGGTTAGGGACACGGTCGATCCCGTAACGCAGGGCGATGCGCTGCATGTAGCGACCAGCGAAACGGCAGGGGGTGCGTTTACTGCCACCACCTTGGCCGCGCTGACCGTATTCAGTTGCGGTGTACCGTTGTCGTATGCCTTAGCCGTGAAGCTGTGGCTACCACCTGTAACGCCAGTTCTGGTTGACGAATAGGGGCTTGTCGTATCGGCAACCAGAAGGGTTGCGCCGTCGTAGAACTCAACCTTGCTGATCTGGCGCCCACTTGCTGCTGTCGCGGTTGCAGTCAATGTGACGGTGGCGGTCTGATTGCACGGGGCAGTGCATGTAGCTGTCAAGGCAACCATCGGTGCTGTTTGTGCGAAAACCTGAGAGTTCGCTAACAGGAACGCCGCCGCCGCCACGAGGCGGATGATTCGAAATGTGACCATGCATGAGCGCGAAAAATGACTTTGTCATACAGTCTAGATGCCGCGCTATGGAGGGTCAAGCAATCGAGATGGTCTGTGCAGTCAGTCCCGCCGCAGGTTGATGTCGACGTGCTTCAACGGCGACATTTTCCAGTGATCATGCCTGAAGAACTCCCCGGCGGATCTGGTCAAGCTCGATGGATTCGAACAAGGCCTTGAAATTGCCTTCGCCGAAGCCCTGATTGCCCTTGCGCTGGATGATCTCGAAGAAGATCGGACCAATCAGGTTTTGCGTGAAGATTTGCAACAGGAGCCCCGAGTCCTCGGGTGCGCCGTCAACAAGGATGCTCATTTTCTCGAGCGCCACCGCGTCTTCGCCGTGGTTCGGAATGCGCTTTGGCAACTGCTCGTAGTAAGTCGCAGGTGTCGTCTGGAACGGAACCGATTTCGCCGTCAGAGCACTGACTGTGTCGTAGATGTTGCCGGTGCCAAATGCGACGTGCTGGATACCCTCGCCGTGATAGGCGTGAAGGTATTCCGCGATCTGTGACTTGTCGTCGCTCGATTCGTTGATCGGGATGCGGATCTTGCCGCAGGGGCTGGTCATGGCCTTGCTCTTGACGCCGGTGGCCTGGCCCTCGATGTCAAAGTACCGCACCTCGCGGAAGTTGAACAGCCGCTCGTAAAACCCCGCCCACTCCTCCATGCGGCCGCGGTGCACGTTGTGCGTCAGGTGGTCGATGTAGGTCAGGCCGTGGCCCGCCACTG
>CAYMSY010000298.1:0-4379 GCA_964393195.1 uncultured Alcaligenaceae bacterium
AGGCAGAACACGCGCCGCGCGCCGCCGGCGCGTCGAAATACGATCTCTATAGCCTCATCCGACTGAACTTTGATCTCATGACCGGGTTCACGGTGGTGCCGCTGCAGATGTTCACGCTGTTCGGCATGCTGGTATCTGCGGGCAGTGCGCTGTTCGTGATGTATCTGTTCATCAGGCGCCTGATGATCGGTCCCGAGGCCGAGGGTGTGTTCACGTTGTTCGCGATCCTGTTCCTGATCCTGGGCGTGGGTATCTTCGGGCTGGGGATCATCGGCGAATACGTGGGGCGCATCTACCAGGAAGTGCGGCGCCGGCCGCGCTTCGTGATTCGCGAAGTCTTCGAGCAAGCGACCGAATCGCCTGCGCTCGCCGCCGGACGGGACGAGAACAAATGAGGCGCACCGCCGAATTCTTGCGCGTGCCGTCGCGCGGGCAGGTGATCTGGGTGCTCGGCGCCATCGTACTGCTGATAGGCACGGCGCTGCGACTTGCCCTGGCATTGTTGGACAACGATGCGTCGCTGATCAATCCACTGCGACTGTTCCCGGTTATGGGCCTGGGGCTCGTTTACGACACAGCTGCGGCGATGTGGTGGCTGCTGCCGCTGGCGGTGATGGCTTGGCTGTGGCCGGCCGGCAAGCGTGCCGACCAATTATTTTCCCGCGCTGCACTGGGGTTGGCCTCCTTGCTGCTGGCTGCTCAGGTCACAGTGGGCGCCACCGAACTGGTGTTCTGGAACGAGTTTGCCACGCGCTTCAACTTCATTGCGGTGGACTACCTCATCTATAGCCGCGAGGTACTGGGCAATATCCGCGAATCCTATAATCTCCCGCTTCTGCTGGGCGCACTGGGGACGGTGGTGCTGGCGGTACTAGCGCTTTGTGCCGGGCCGCTGCTGCGCGCCGCCGCCGCACCGGCGTTTGGCTGGCGAGCCCGCGGGGCGGGATTCGCCGCTTACCTCACCGCACTGGGGCTCATCACCGTGGGGGTGGATACGCAATGGAAGGAGGTGCTCGGCCGCCCGCAACTGGTACAACTGGCCGGCAACGGCACCTGGGAGTTTTTCCACGCTTTCCGCTATAACGAAATTGACTATCAGCGCTTCTATCGCATCATGCCGCAGACGGACGCCGATGCGCTGGCTCGGCGCGAATTCGCCGATCGCACCCACTATTGGCTGACGGGTTCCACCGAGATGCCCATTGAGCGGCAAGTGCTACCGCTGGGCAAAACGCGTGATCTGAATGTCGTGATGGTGTCGATCGAAAGCTTCGGCGCGGAGTTTATCGAATCGCTGGGCGGCAAGCCCGGCCTCGCGCCCAACTTCGAGCGACTGGGCCGCGAGGGCCTGAGTTTCACGCACCTCTACGCGACCGGCACACGCACGGTGCGCGGATTGGAGGCATTAACCCTGTCGGTGCCACCTACACCGGGCCACGCCATCCCCATGCGACCGCGCAACAGCGGGCTCTTCACGATCGGCGGCGTGCTGAAAGACCGAGGCTATGAGCCCTTGTATATCTACGGCGGCTACAGCCAGTTCGACAATATGAACGCTTTCTTCGGCGGCAATGGCTACACCGTCATCGACCGCACCGCCATCGATAAAAAAGATATCTCGTACGAGAACATCTGGGGCGTGGCCGACGAGGACTTGTTCCGACTGGCAATCCGCGAGATGGACACGCGCGCGTCGCAAGGCAAGAAATTCTTCGCGCATGTGATGACCACCTCCAACCACCGGCCCTTCACCTATCCGTCCGGACGCATCGACATCCCGTCTGGCACCAGCCGCGATGGGGCGGTCAAGTACACCGATTACGCGATCGGCCGGTTCGTCGAGGAGGCGCGCGGCAAACCTTGGTTCGCCAACACACTGTTCGTGTTCGTGGCCGACCACACTTCCATCGCCCGTGGCCGCAGCGATTTATCTCTGGATCGCTATCACATCCCAATGGTCATCTACGCGCCCGGCCTGATCGCGCCCGGCATTGTCGACACCATGGCCTCGCAGATCGATGTCGCGCCGACGATCCTGGGCTGGATGAACTTGCCCTACGTCTCGCAGTTCTTTGGCCGCGATATTCTGCGCGACGGGCCCACGGACCCACGCATTTTCATGGCCAATTACCAGACGGTGGGACTCGTCGATGATGGCCTGCTGGTCGAGTTGCGGCCCCGCCAATCGGTGCGCGTCATGCATGCCGACACCCAGGCCGCCGTGACCGGTGCCAAGGCAGACGAGGCGGCGAATAAAGCGATTGCCTTATACCAAGTGGCGGCGAAGCGTTTTTCGGGCAAGCGGGAGGCCGACCGCGAGGACGGAATGAAACGCCCCAGCAGTCTGATTTCCTACGCCCTGCCGTGAGGAAGAAATGATGGCGATAGTACGTAGGATTGAACGCTGGATGGCGATTCCCACTTCCAGCGGCAGGCGCGCCTATGTGGCCCGGACGCTTCTGGTGGCGGGATTCCTGGCGCTTTGTTGGTTCGGCACATTGGAGATGCGCGCACTCTTTCACCCGGACGAAGGCCGGTATGCGGCGATTCCGCAGGAGATGCTCGCCAGTGGCGACTGGATCACGCCCCGTCTTAACGGCCTGAAGTACTTCGAGAAGCCGCCACTACAGTACTGGCTCACCGCTAGCTCCTACGCACTGTTCGGAGAGGATGAGTGGACAGCCCGGCTCGCCCCGGCCGTGCTCGGGTTCCTGGCACTACTGATGGTGATGTATACCGGCGCGAAGCTATACGGATTTCGCGTCGGCGCCTTGTCGGCGCTGGTGCTGGCAAGCTCGTGGGCGTTCTATCTGAGCAGCCAGTTTCTTACGCTGGATATGACACTGTCTGCCTTTTTGACCGCAGCACTTTGTTCGTTCTTTCTCGCTCAGCGGTGGGCCGGAGTGCATACTTTGCAACGCAAGTGGATGGCGCTGGCATGGGCGTCGGCTGCATTAGCGTTCCTAAGCAAGGGGCTGGTTGCGTTGGCTATACCGGGCTTGGCGCTCGTGGCCTATTCGCTGTGGATGCGCGACGTCAGCGTCTGGCGGCAGTTGCGACCGCTGATGGGAAGCGGTCTTTTCGTATTGATCACGGCCCCGTGGCTGGTTGCCATACAAATGAAGAACCCTGAGTTTCTTGAGTTCTTCTTTGTCCAGGAACATTTGAGCCGCTTCCTTCAAGCCGGGCACTCGGGCCGCGGGGCATGGTGGTATTACGCACCGGTTCTCCTGCTCGGGGCATTGCCTTGGACCCCACTGCTGATCCAGCGAGTCTGGGAGAGCCGTCTCCGTTCGCCGGTGCCGCATGTGGCAGGCCCCCGTTTTTCGCCTGCCAAATTCTGTGTCGCATGGACGATCGTGACCGTCGCGTTTTTCAGTGCGTCCCAGTCCAAGCTCCCGGCATACGTCATGCCGGCATTTCCAGCGCTCGCGATACTGATTGGTTTATGGCTCCGTGATCTTTCGCCTCGGAAGATCGCGCTCCCCGCGTGGACCTCTTTGGCCGTGGGACTGATGCTAGCGGTTAGTTTTCTCAATATTCACGCTTGGGACAAATTCGCCGGGTTGGGATCCGACGCCAAGGAAGCGTTACCGTGGCTTCTACTGGCCGCAACAACACTCATGGCTTCCGGCGCGACCGGATTGGCGCTGGTCAGCCTGCGCTTTCGCCGCAGCGCCGTCATCGCGATTGCCACCGGCACGTTTGTTTTCTGGCAGCTTTCCTTCCTCTTCATCCAATCGGTGGACGAACATTTTTCATCTGAACGTTTGGTCGAGTCGATTATGGAATCGACGCCGATTTCACCTACGACCCCCATATTCAGTCTCCAGCAACTCGACAACTCGGTGCCGTTCTATTTCGGGCGACCGGTTACCCTGGTTGACGTCCGAGGAGAGTTGGGGCCTGGCATCGATGCCGAGCCGCACAAAGCCATCGCCACCATGGACGCGTTCAAGCGGCGTTGGACAACGTCTGCGGAGAATGCGTTTGCCGTCATGCCGACGGATACATTTGTTCGCCTCCAGGCAAACGCCTTGCCGATGTTTGTCTTCGCGCGTGACAGACGCCTGGTCATTGTCAGTCGTTATGCAACCCGGCCTCAGGCGCCAGAAAAGCAGATGAGTGTGTGGCGGCGGTCGGCGTAACGCGAGCATGCAATCTTCGAGTCCTTCAACCAACGTTTTCACAGGGGAAAAATGAAGATTCGCTGTTTGGTCCTCATCGGCATGAGCCTACTTAGCTTAAGCGTAAGCGCGCTCGCGGATAACGCGACAAAGCCGCTCAAATCCATTTCTTCTCAAGAAGCCAAGCGCATCGCTTTGTCCAAGGTGCCCGGGGGTTCGGTTGAGAGCGCAAAGCTGGAGAAAGAAGGCGAA
>CAYMSY010000299.1:0-4374 GCA_964393195.1 uncultured Alcaligenaceae bacterium
CGAGGACGTCGTCGTGGCGGATGGTTTCCTGCGCGGCGTTCTGCTCGACCTGAGTGAGTGCGGCGAAACAGTTGCTCACTTCGCGCAGCGCGCGCTCGTGCGCGACCGCCGTGCGCGCGCCCGGACGCAGCGGCGCCTCCCCGCCCACGAGGGCGCGCACCTGCGCAAGCGTGAGCGGGTTGCCCTCGATCGCGGTGGAGGCGTGGACGTTGCGGGTGCGGGCGTCCTGCTGCTGCGTCGCGAGCCAGGGCGCGTCGACGGCGGCGCTATGGATGCGTTCGCGCAGGGCGGCAATACGCTCGGCCTCAGCCAGCAGCGCCGGAGTAATCGTGAATTGCGGGACGTAGGCCATGCCCCGAAGGCTAGCGGCATCGCCCTGATTGGTCAAGTGTATGTAAACGTATAGGCGCCATATTTTTGACGCCGACGATGCGACTGAAATCGATATAACTTTGCTACAAGATGACGATTTCATGCGGCATAGCGGCCTGTATTGACGCTAGTTGACTTTGTGACTTATTGGCTCTTATGCCCATTGTGAAAAAGCTTTCATGAAAAAGCTGTTGCGCAATCGGGTGTGATGAACCGGTAGCGCCGCCCGCGCCGCCAGGCGCCGCAGACGACAAACAGGGCGAAATGTCACTTCGCCACCTGCGGCTCCGTCTACCGGTAATGACCCTCGCGAACAGTGGCTGTCGTACGCTGTCGCTGTCGGTCACGCCCGCATCGCGGCGCCCCCTTACTCGCCTCCTCATGTCACGACTCAAAACGCTCCTCGCCATGACCAAGTCCAAAAATCGCCAATTCCGGGTTCCGCTGATCACGGCAAACCAGTTCGCCACGCTGCTTGCCGTCGCCTGCCTGGCGCCCGTTGCGGTGTATGCCGACGCAACGCCGCCAGCGGCCAAAGCACCGCTCGCCGCGACCAGGGCAACGCCGATCAAACTGGCCGCCAATGAACAACTGGCGCACAAGGTGCTGACCGGTTCGCTCGGCCCGTGGAGCAATGCCCAGGTGTGGCTGACGCAATCCTCGGAAGTGGACGATGCGCCCTATGCAGGACGCGTGGTCGCTGCCGACGGCACGGTGCATGCCTTGCCAGCCCCGGACGAGCCGGAATCGACGTTCATGATGAAGGTGCGCTCGGTGATCTTTCGCAACGTCGACCAGAGCGCCGACAAAGAGCTGATCGTGCTCTATTCCGCCACCAAGATCGGGCCGCAGCAACCGCCGTACTACGCGGCCTGCGTCTACAAATGGAACGGCAGCGCCTTTACGCGGCTGGCCGACATCGAAACCAGATTGAGCGGAGCAAAGACCAGCGTCGAGGTGAACAAGCGCCTCGCCAGCGCAGCCGCCGGCAAGTCCGGGAGCAAAAAATGACGCTGGTCGTGGGCTCGCTGTTTTATGCCGTTGAAGCAAACAACTACGGCATGTTGTGGACCATGATGCAGTCGATGACGCTGGAAGAAATGTGCAAGGCGGGAACGGCTGTCGGGCCGCACCGCCTGCGCGAGCTGCTGCTGCAATTCGTCCGCCAGTCGCGTGTTGCGTCGCCCGCGACCGCACGGCCGATGATGTCGCCGGTCAACGGTGGTGCCAGCCCGGAGGCGGTGATTCCTGAACTGCTGGCAGAAGCGTTTGGCGACAAGACCTTTCTCGGCGCGACGCGCGACGGCGTGCTGACTGCGAGCATCCGCACCTATCTGCGCGCGATTCACGCCAAGCGTGCCGCCGCGCCGCAGGTCGTCTTCTACCGCGATGTCACCCATACCCTGCCGCAACCGAACAGTTGCCCGGCGCCGCTTTCGGATGCGGATTACACGGCAGCCGCCACGCGCAACGGCATCACGATGGCGGCGATCAAGGCGGTGGCTCAGATCGAATCCGGCGGACGCAGCGGCTTTGACGAACAGTTCCGCGCGAAGATCCTGTTCGAGGCGCATCATTTCCGGAAGTACACAACCAAGCGCTTTGACCTCACGCATCCGCACCTGTCGTGCGTGCGCGCGTCGGCGAAGAAGTATTACTCGTGGAACCAGTACAGCCGCCTGTATGAGGCCATGATCCTCGACCCGGTCGCGGCGATCAAGGCCTGCTCATGGGGCAAGTTCCAGGTGCTCGGATCGAATCACAACGGCTGGCCCGACCCGGTGTCGTTCGCCCGCGCGATGCAGGAATCCGAAAACAATCACCTGAAGTCGTTCGAGGCGTACTGCGTCAAAAACGGCCTCATCGTGCATCTGAAAAACAAGGACTGGGCCAAGTTCGCCGCCGGCTACAACGGCGCCAACTACGCCGAGTTTTCATACGACACCAAGATGGCGGCAGCGTACAAGAAATACGGTGGGACCTGACGCTGTTACCGCATCATCTTGACCACCATCACCCGAGCACGCTTGTCGCCACGAAGGTGTACGCCGGGATGCCGAACAACAGGTTGATCGGGAAGGTAATGCCCAGCGAGAGTCCGAAATAGAGCGATGGATTCGCCTCCGGGATCGCATAGCGCAGCACGGCGGGCACCACGATATACGACGCGCTCGCCGAGAGCACCATTAACAGCGCTGCGTCGGCCGCCGGCAATTGCAGCAGCATGGACAGCGCCAGCGCGATTGCCGCGTGCACCAGGGGGCCTACGCTGGCATACGCGAGCAGGACTGGCGACTTGCCGCGTACAGCACTGAAATTCCTGGCCACCATCAGCCCCATGTCGAGCAGGAAGAACGCCAGCATGCCCTTGAACAGGTCGCTCGAGAACGGGGCCATGACCGCCTTGCCGTTCTCGCCGCTCAGATATCCCACGACCATCGCACCGAGCAGCAGCAGCTGCGCGCCGTCGGTAAAGGATTCATGCAGGATCTTGCGCAGCGGACCCGGCGCGGTCATCCGCGCGAGTGCCGCGACGCCCCCGCCCGCAGCCACCACCGTGGCCGCACCTGCGTGCTGATGCCGCAACATGGTGGCCAGTAGCACCGCGAAGATGATGGCCGGTGATTCCATCACCACCATTGCGGCAGCCATGTGACCGCCGACTGTCATGCCGCTATTTTCCAGATACTGCATGGCCGTTACGAACGTCACCGCACTAACCGAGCCGTAAGACGCGGCAACGGCTGCCGCGTCGAACGGCGACACCCGTCGCTTCAGGAATTGATAGCCAAGCACCGGCACGACGACCGCCATGAGCATCGCGGCACCGAGGCTGATGAGCACCGCCGACCCAAGTCCGGAGGCAGCCAGCGCAAACCCGCCCTTGAGGCCAAGTGCCATGAGCAGATACAGCGCGAGGAATTTCGAGATCGGCGGCGGGATTTCGAGGTTGGACTTGAGTGCACCGGCAAGCACGCCAAAGACGAAAAAGAGGATGGCCGGGTCAAGGAGGTTTTGCATGGATGAGGTCCCTTTAGATGGAATGCTAGAGAGACCGATTGCTCAAGTAAAATCAATTCTTTTGTTGTTATTCATAGATGAAAATCTATGCACATTACGTTTCGTCAACTCCGTCTTTTTCTCGCGCTCGCAGACACCGGCAGCGTGAGCGCAGCCGCACGCGCTACGCACGTCACTCAACCCACGGCGTCGATGCAACTTCGCGAAGTCACCGAGGCTGTTGGCGTGCCGCTCTACGACGTCATTGCGCGACGCGTTCACCTGACGCAGGCGGGTCTGGATCTGGCGCACACCGCCCGCATCATCGCCACCGAGTGGGAATCGTTTTCGCAGAAGATCGACGCCACGAAGGGGCTGACCCGCGGCAAGCTGCGCGTCGCCGTCGTCAGTACCGCCAAGTATTTCGTACCGCGGTTGCTGGGAACGTTTTGTGAGCGCTACCCGGAAATCGACATCTCGCTTGAGGTGCTCAATCGGGACGGCGTCGTGGCACGCCTGCGTGAGAACCTCGACGATCTGTACATCATGTCCATGCCGCCGGCAGACATTGACGTGGTCGACCGGGTCTTCCTGCCCAATCCGCTGGTCGTGATTGCGGCAAGCTCGCACCGGCTCGCGACGCGACGCGCCATTGATCTGGGTGATCTCGGCCAGCACCGCTTCATCCTGCGCGAGCGCGGCTCCGGCACCCGCATGGCGGTCGATGCGCACTTCCGACGGCACCGGTTCAAGCCGGACGTTCGCCTTGAACTCGGCAGCAACGAAGCCATCAAGGAAGCGGTCGCGGGTGGCCTTGGGATTGCCGTCATATCAAGCCATGCGCTGCACGGGCAGTCTGCAGAACATGGCGTGTCAGTGCTCAAAGTCAGGGAATTTCCCATCGACTCCAACTGGCACATCGTTCACCGAAAAGGGAAACAGTTGTCGCCCATCGCGACGGTCTTTCAACAGCATCTGCTCAGCGAAGCCGCGAGCTGGCAC
>CAYMSY010000300.1:0-1774 GCA_964393195.1 uncultured Alcaligenaceae bacterium
TTGTGATTGACGCCGGTGTAAAACAGGATGCGTTCAGTGGTCGTGGTTTTGCCTGCGTCGATGTGCGCAGAAATGCCGATATTACGATAACGCTCGATAGGGGTCTTGCGTGCCACGGTAGTAACCTTCCCGGGTTTTGTCCCGACATCGCCCCACAAGCCTTGTGAGCCTGCGGAGCCGAAATTTCAATTCGTCAAATCTAGAAGCGGTAGTGGGCGAATGCCTTGTTGGCTTCCGCCATGCGGTGCACTTCCTCGCGCTTCTTGATGGCTGAACCGCGCCCTTCGGCAGCGTCCATCAATTCGCCGGCCAGCCGGGCGCCCATGGATTTCTCGCCACGCTTGCGCGCAGCTTCGCGAATCCAGCGCATCGACAGCGCGGTACGCCGAACCGGACGCACTTCAACCGGCACCTGGTAATTGGCACCGCCAACGCGACGGGATTTCACCTCGACCATTGGCCGGACCGCGTTGATCGCGGCGTTGAACACCTCGACGGCGTCCTTGCCGGACTTCTTGGTAATCTGATCCAACGCGCGGTAGATGATCTGCTCCGCGACCGACTTTTTGCCGGCTTTCATCAGGACGTTTACAAACTTGGCGATTTCCGTGCTCTTGAATTTTGGATCAGGCAGGATCTCGCGCTTGGGCACTTCGCGACGACGAGGCATGGTTATTTCCTTCTAAATCAGTTTAGTTTGCAGGCGCTTACTTTGCAGCGCCGGCTTTGGGCATCTTGGCGCCGTACTTGGAACGCGACTGTTTGCGATCTTTCACGCCAGCCGTATCCAGCGAGCCGCGCACGGTGTGATAGCGAACGCCCGGCAGATCCTTGACCCGCCCGCCGCGAATCAGAACCACCGAGTGCTCCTGAAGGTTGTGGCCTTCACCACCGATATAAGAAATGACTTCGTAGCCATTGGTCAGGCGGACTTTGCACACCTTCCGAAGCGCCGAGTTCGGCTTTTTCGGGGTCGTGGTGTAAACGCGCGTGCAGACGCCACGTTTTTGCGGGCAATTTTGCATTGCCGGCACTTTGCTCTTGGCTTTGACTTTCGTGCGCGGTTTGCGCAGAAGTTGATTAATGGTTGGCATCGTTAATATCCGCTCAATTCGTACAATGGCTCGATTGTTTCCTGCTCGAAATCGCCAGAAATGGCGAATCCGGGTTCATTTACAGGTTTGGTACTGTGCTGCAAAACAGCAGGTTTCCCCCGTCGAAAAGGCAAAAGCGCCAGTCGGACGATGGAAAGCCTTAAATTATAGAAAGAGAACCACCCTGCTGTCAACTAGCAGGGTGGACTCTTTCATCGTTGCGTCAAGCAGTTACGCGACCTGCTCCTCGGATTTCTCGGTATCCGCCTCTTCAAAACCGAAGCTGATTCCGCTGGACTGCGCTGCCCGCGGCGAGGTCTTCTTGCGCGCGCGGTGATACGCTAGGCCGGTACCGGCCGGAATAAGCCGGCCGACAATGACGTTTTCCTTCAGGCCGCGCAAATCGTCCTTCTTGCCCATGATCGCGGCCTCGGTCAGCACCCGGGTCGTTTCCTGGAAGGAAGCAGCGGAAATGAATGAATCGGTCGACAACGATGCCTTGGTGATACCCAGCAGCATGTAGTGGTAGTTGGCCGGTTTCTTGCCCTCTTTCAATACGCGATCGTTCTCTTCCAGCACATCCGCGCGTTCGAGTTGCTCGCCCGGGATGAAACGCGTGTCACCGTTATCGACAATCGAGACTCGCCGCAACATCTGGCGGACGATGACCTCAATGTGCT
>CAYMSY010000300.1:1784-4371 GCA_964393195.1 uncultured Alcaligenaceae bacterium
TTCACGCCCTGCAGGCGATACACGTCCTGCACTTCGTCGGTGATGTAGCGGGCCAGCGCCTCCATGCCCTGCAAGCGCAGGATGTCATGCGGGTCGGATGGACCGTCGACGATGGTCTCGCCCTTGTTAACCACCTGGCCGTCGTGCGCCGTGACGTGCTTGTCCTTGGGAATCAGGTACTCATGCGCCACGCCGTCAAAGTCGGTGATGACAAGGCGTTGTTTGCCCTTGGTATCCTTGCCGAAGGAAACGGTGCCGGTAATTTCCGCCAGCAAACCCGCATCCTTTGGCGAGCGGGCCTCGAACAACTCGGCCACGCGCGGCAGGCCGCCCGTGATGTCACGCGTCTTGGACGATTCCTGCGGGATACGCGCCATCACTTCGCCAACGCCGACCTGCTGGCCGTTCTTGACGGTGATAATGGCGCCGATCTGGAAGGTGATGTTCACCGGCGCGTCAGAACCGGCCAGCTTGATCTCCTTGCCCTTCGCGTCGATCAACTTGACCGCCGGACGCAAGCCCTTGGAGGCCGCCGAACCACGACGCTTCGGATCGATCACGACCAGGCTTGAAAGACCTGTCGTTTCGTCGATCTGCTTGGCAACCGTCACGCCTTCCTCAACGTTCTCGAATCGCACTTCCCCTGCATACTCGGTGATGATCGGACGGGTATGCGGATCCCAGTTAGCCAGCGTCTGGCCAGCCTTGATTTTCGTGCCGTCCTTGAACGCCAGGGTCGCGCCGTACGGAACCTTGTGACGCTCGCGTTCGCGACCGTTGTCCTCGGCGATGATGATCTCGCCGTTGCGCGAAATGACAATCATCTCATCGCGCGCATTGGAGACGAAGCGCAAGCCGGTGGTGAATTTGGCAACGCCCGTTGATTTCGCTTCGACGCTCGACGCAACCGCGGTTCTGGACGCTGCGCCACCAATGTGGAAGGTGCGCATGGTCAGCTGCGTGCCCGGCTCGCCGATTGACTGCGCAGCAATCACACCCACTGCCTCGCCAACGTTGACCAGCGTTCCGCGACCCAGATCACGGCCATAGCATTTCGCGCACAAGCCAAAACGCGTGTCGCAAGTGAGTGGCGTGCGGACCTTGACTTCATCGATGCCAGCCGCATCAATCGCATCAACCGCATCCTCGTCAAGGATGTTGCCTGCCTTGACGATGAGCGAATTGTCATCGGGATTGACGACATCCGCGACCGCAACGCGGCCCAGGATACGCTCGCGCAGGGCCTCGACCACTTCGCCGCCTTCCACCAACGCCTTGACCGCAAGTCCGTTGCTGGTACCGCAATCGTCCTCGGTAACCACCAGATCCTGCGTCACGTCCAGGCGGCGTGTCAGATAGCCGGAGTTGGCGGTCTTCAGCGCCGTGTCAGCAAGGCCCTTGCGCGCGCCGTGCGTGGAAATGAAGTACTGCAGAACGTTCAAGCCTTCGCGGAAGTTCGCCGTAATGGGCGTTTCGATGATGGAGCCGTCAGGCTTTGCCATCAGTCCGCGCATACCGGCAAGCTGCCGAATCTGCGCCGCTGAGCCGCGCGCACCGGAGTCGGCCATCATGTAGATGGCGTTGAACGATTCCTGCGTCGTCTGCTTGCCATCCAGTGTGGTGACCGGCTCCGAGCCGAGCTGCTCCATCATGGCCTTGGCAACCTGGTCGCCAGCACGGCCCCAGATGTCGACGACCTTGTTGTAACGCTCGCCCTGTGTGACCAGGCCCGAGGTGTACTGCGCCTCGATCTCCTTCACTTCCTTCTCGGCCGCACCGATGATGTCTTTCTTCTGCTTCGGCACCAGCATGTCGTCGATTGAAATCGACAGCCCGGCGCGCGTTGCATAGGTGAAGCCGGTATACATCAGCTGATCGGTGAAAATCACCGTTTCGCGAATGCCGCAACGCCGGAAGGCGGCGTTGATAAGCTTGGAAATTTCCTTCTTTTTCAGCGCCTTGTTGATGAACGGGAACGGCAGGCCCGGCGGCATGATTTCTGACAGGATCGCGCGGCCGACGGTAGTTTCATAGCGCTTGGTACGCGCAACGATTTCGCCTTTTTCGTCCTTGTCGGTCTCATTGATACGGACCAGGATTTTCGCGTTCAGCGAAACTTCTCCGCATTCGTAGGCGCGCTGCGCTTCGGCAACGTTGACGAACATCGAGCCTTCACCCTTGGCCGCAACCCGTTCCCGCGTCATGTAGTACAGCCCGAGCACGATATCCTGCGACGGCACGATCGACGGCTCGCCCGAGGCGGGGAACAGCACGTTGTTGGACGCAAGCATCAGGGTCCGGGCTTCCATCTGCGCTTCCAGCGAGATCGGCACGTGGACCGCCATCTGGTCACCGTCAAAGTCGGCGTTGAAGGCGGCGCAGACCAGCGGGTGCAACTGGATCGCCTTGCCTTCGATCAGCACCGGCTCAAACGCCTGAATACCCAGGCGATGCAGGGTGGGTGCCCGGTTCAGCATCACCGGATGTTCGCGGATGACGTCTTCGAGGATGTCCCAGACCAGCGGCTCCTCGGCTTCCACCATACGCTTTGCCGCCTTGATGGTGGTCGCGGCGCCGAGCACTTCCA
>CAYMSY010000301.1:0-4360 GCA_964393195.1 uncultured Alcaligenaceae bacterium
CGGGACACCCCATCCCTCTGTAATCCATTGCATTTTCCGCATCAAACCGTCGATTTACGCATTTTTCGCGGTTGAGCGCGAGTTAACCCTAAATTCCCTATCGCCGCTGACGTCATCTGTATCCGATGCGGACTTAACCAATTTTTACCCATTTTGGTTCTATTCGATGCCGCAGAAACAGCTGGGTGTTGAGTAAGTCCATGTTTGAACTAAATTTCTGGGCCATTAAACATGTCCGCCTTGGCGTGGTTGCGCCGCTGCTTGTTGCGACCGCGACGGTAACATTTGCCACCGATGCCAAAGCTGCGGGCACGACGGCAGGCTCGACCATCTCCAACACCGCAACGGCATCCTATACCGATTCGGGCGGGGCACCGCGCACAGCGACGTCGAACACATCTAATCTGCGCGTCGACGAACTGCTCGACGTCACGGTCGTTTCGGCAGATCCGAGCGATATCGCCACGCTGCCGGGCGCCATAAATCAGGTAGCAAGCTTTACCGTCACCAACACGGGCAACGGCTCCGAAGCCTATGCGCTCAACGTCACGACTGCGCTTGGTGGCGACCAGTTCGATCCGACGGCAACGTCGGTCGTGCTCGATACCAATGGCAACGGCGTTTATGATGCCGGTGTCGATACCGTTTATGTAGTGGGCACCAACGATCCCGTTCTTGCGCCCGATGCGGCCATCCGCGTGTTCGTCCTCTCGACGAGCCCGGGCAGCGCTGTGGATGGCAATCGCGGGCAGCTCTCGCTGGCAGCGGCCTCCAAGACGGCAACCGGCGCGCCAGGCACCTCCGTTACAGGCCAGGGCCAGGGCGGCGGCGATGCCGTTGTCGGCACGACGGGCGGCGATGGCAGCGCCACAGGCACCTATCTCGTGCAGGCAGCCGGCATCAGCTTTACCAAGACGTCGACCGTGGTCGATCCCTTCGGCGGCGCCAAGATCGTCCCCGGTTCGGTCATCACCTACACGCTGACAGCCAGCGTCAACGGCACGGGTTCGCTGACCAATGTTGCCATCAGCGACAATATCCCGACCGGTACGACCTATCAGGCAGGCACGATGACGTTGCAGGGCGCACCGCTCAGCGATGCGACTGATGCCGATGCGGGCCTGTTCGTGGCGCCCGCCGCGGGCCCTCCGATCATTCCGGGCCGCGTCGAAGTGCAGCTCGGCAGCGTCGCTGCGGGCCAGACGCGGGCCGTCACCTTCAAGGTCAAGATCGACTGACCTCCTCCTTTCGAAAGATATGAAGATGCGCCTCATTATCGCATTGTTTCTTATACTTAGTCCAAGTTTTGCGCACGCGACTGATGCCGTGGCGCTCGACAGTTCGGTCTTTGTCGAACGCATGGTCGCAGCAGAAGGCGGCAAGTCGCGCACGGTGCTCGAAGAGCCCAAGATGGTGACGCCCGGTGACCGGCTCGTATTCGTGCTGCAATATCACAACACGGGCGCGCAACCGGCCAAGGATTTTGTCGTTACCAATCCAATGCCCGGCCCGGTCGCTTATCTGGGGACGAACGACACGTTCGCCCAGGTTTCGGTCGATGGCGGTCGTACCTTCGGCACACTTGCCACGCTGAAGGTGAAAGACACCGACGGACAATTGCGCGCGGCGCGCCCCGAAGACGTGACTCACGTCCGCTGGGCGTTGCGCGATCCGATTGCCGCAGGTGGGCAAGGCAAATTGAGCTTCCGCGGCATTGTCCGTTGAAAACCCGCAAAGGCATCAGCGGGGGGTGGGGATTGATGCCAACAGAGCGAAGAGAGACCAAAAATGACTAGCAAATTCAAGCTGCTGACAACAGGCAGCGGTCTTGCGCTGATGGTGCTGGGGGCAACTCCCGCATTCGCAGCAGGGACTGCATCAGGCACGACCATCACGAATACAGTGACGGTCAACTTCCAGGTCGGCGGCGTCTCGCAGACTGCGAGCACCGGCTCCAACAACATCACGGTTGACCGCAAGGTCGCCATTCGCGTTCAGGAAACCGGTTCGACCACTACGAGCGTCGTGCCCGGCCAGTCGGCTGCCGTCACGACCTTTACCGTGACGAACGACACGAACGCGACGATCGACATTGGCCTGACGGCGGCTCAGCTTGCGGGCGGCAGCGCCGCGCACGGCGGCACCGACAATTTCGACGTGTCGAGCCTTGGCGTCTATGTCGATACCAACGGCAACGGCACCTATGATGCCGGCACCGACACGGCAGTCACCTATCTCGACGAAGTCGCGGCAGACGGCGTGAAGACGGTATTCATCGTTGGCAACGTCGCTCTCTCGCAGGTCAATGGCGATGTTGCAGGCGTCACACTGCTGGGCCAGGCGCGCGAAGGCGGCGGATCGGGCGCGCAGGGTACCGTGATTGCGGCAACTGCAGGCGCGAACACGGCAGGCGTCGATACCGTTCTGTTCGACACCGCAGGCGTTGTTGCCGGCGATGCCGCGAACGACGGCAAGGCAAGCGCGGGCGACGACTTCACCGTCGCGGCCGCTGTGCTGAACGTCTACAAGCAAAGCCGGATTGTTTCCGATCCCGTCAACGGCACGACCAACCCGAAGATGATTCCGGGCGCAACGGTCGAGTACTGTATCGTCGTGTCGAACGGCGCAGGCGGTGCGGCAGCGACCAGCGTCAACATCTCCGACCCCCTGCCCGCGCAGACGACATACAGTTCTGGCTACGGCATCTTCCAGTCGGGAACGTACACGGGCGCCGCGCCGAGCGGCACGTGCAACCTCGATGGCACGGCGGGCGGCACCTTCGCCGCGGGCACCGTGTCGGGAACGCTCGGAACGATCAATCCGGGTACAACGCGCACGCTCTATTTCCGAGCCACGATCAACTAGGCCCGGAATGGAAGGCTGCGGAGCCACGGTCTCGGCTCCGCCACCGACCTGAAGCGTATGCGTAACCCTATTAACCATATCTTCGCCTGGCTGATGGCGCTGGCGGTGGCACTTCTTGGTGCCGCCGCCGCACCCGCATCTGCCCAGTCGACGATATCGAATGTTGCGCAAATCGATTGGCAAACGCCACAAGGCCGCTTCTCCCGCCTGTCAAACCAGGTTGATCTCGCCGTCGACAGGTCGGCGCCTGTTGCCATCCTCACGACCTACCAGTTGCTCAGCGGCGGCGGCGACACCCAGCTCAACGTGCCGCAGACGATCTGCCACGGCAGCAGCGGCGACAGTGTCGTCAGCCTTGATGGCGTCTGGGCGAACACATCGCTTTCGCCCGCATCGGTCGAGCAGACGTCGCAGATTCACGCAGGCGAACCGCTCGTCGTCGCGATCAATACACCGCATGACAACAAAGATCCGAACCGTGCCGAGACGATCTCGGTGCGCCTCCAGACGCCTTCGGGCGACTCCGAGACCATTCTCGTCCGGGAAACCGGCCCTAATAGCGGCCAGTTTGTCGGCCTTATCCGCACCGCTTCGATACCGCCTGATCCTGCTTCAGGCGACTGCAAGCTGTCGCTTTTCCCCGGTGAGCGCCTGATGCTCGAATCGCATGACCCGGCAACGGGCACGCTGATCGCACAGTCCGCGCTGGAGGTTCTGATCGACCCGTACGGTGTGGTTTTTGACAGCGGCGACGGCGCACCAGTTGCCGGAACGCGCGTCACTCTGGTCGATGCAGCGACCGGGCAACCCGCCCAGGTGTTTGGCGATGACGGGATTTCAGCCTTCCCTTCCTCGCTCATCACCGGATCGACCATCACTGACAGCGGCGGCACGACCTACCGGTTTGCGCCAGGCGAATATCGCTTCCCGTTCGCCAGACCGGGAAGATACAGGCTGCTGGTCGAACCATCCCAGCCCTATACCGTGCCCTCGCGCTCGACGCCCGCCGACCTGGCGGGCTTGCGCCGTCCTGACGGACAGCCTTTAGCACTGGTGACGGGGTCTTATGGCGAGGTCTTCACGCTCGTTGATCCGGCTCCTGTCCGCATCGACATTCCCGCCGACCGTCCGGGCATTCCGCTTCTCGTCCGCAAGACGGCATCGCAGCCGACCGCAATTCCGGGCGATGCCGTGCAGTTCCGCGTCGAGGTTCGCAATGGCGACGCCACGCGCGCGACCGGGCCGATCACGATTACCGATCAACTGCCCGATGCCATGCGCGTCAAGAAAGGCACCGTGCGCTTCGATGGCGTTATTGCTGATTATCAGGTGTCGTCGGATGGCCGCACGCTGACTGTCTCTGCCCCGCCGCTTGCCGCTGGCAAGACGGGCTATGCGACTTATGTCGTTGAAATCAGGCCCGATGCAGCTCCCGGAAACGCAACCAACCTTGTGAGCGCCGCCGACAATCGCGGCACGCAGAGCGCCATAGCGG
>CAYMSY010000302.1:0-4352 GCA_964393195.1 uncultured Alcaligenaceae bacterium
TTGTGCAATGGGACAAGGACGACATCGAAGAACTGGGCATGATGAAAGTCGATGTCCTTGCGCTGGGCATGCTGTCCTGCCTGCGACGCTCAATGGAACTGGTCGGACAGCAACGGGGCCAACCTTTCACGATGCATGACATCCCGAAGGAAGACCCTGCTGTATACAACATGCTCTGTCGTGGTGAGAGCACGGGTGTCTTTCAGGTCGAATCACGCGCACAGATGAGCATGCTGCCGCGACTCAAGCCACGCAATTATTTCGATCTTGTGGTTCAGATTGCCATCGTACGGCCTGGACCGATCCAGGGTGGCATGGTGCACCCGTACCTCAAACGAAGAGCGGATCTTGAAAATGTTGAATACCCTGATGACTACGAAAAAACAGGGGCCGTAAAGAAAGTGCTCGAAAGAACAAAAGGAATCCCGATCTTTCAGGAGCAAGTAATGGAGCTCTCGATGAAAGCTGCCGGCTTTAGTCCCAGTGAAGCTGATCACCTGCGTCGTTCGATGGCCGCATGGAAACGCAAAGGCGGCATTGGTCACTTAAAGGACAAGCTGCTTGAGGGCATGGAAAAGCGTGGCTACAAACCGGAATTTGCACTGGCACTCTATGAACAGATCAAAGGCTTCGGCAGTTATGGTTTCCCTGAATCGCACGCGGCAAGTTTCGCTATCCTCGCCTACAACTCGGCATGGGTCAAATGCCATTACCCTGCAGCTTTCTGTTGCGCTCTGCTTAACAGTCAACCGATGGGGTTTTATTCACCATCACAGTTGATTCAGGATGCGAGAAAGAATGGAGTGGTTATACAGCCTGTCGATATCAACGCGAGTGAATGGGATTGCACGCTTATCTACGACGATTTAGACCCTGCGAAGAGAAGCAGCGAAAAAACAATGTTGCTCCTCGGATTGCGCATGGTTTCTGGTCTCAGTGAAAAAACTGGCAGCCACATCGTCAAAGAACGACGAAACGCTCTTTTTACCAGTATCCGCGATCTCGTACAGCGCACTGAGATAAACGGTAGAACCGTCAACGCGCTCGCAGATGCGGATGCATTCAAATCACTCACCGGCAATCGCATTCAATCGATGTGGATGGCTGCGGCGTCGAAACTTGCTGATCTCCCCCTGTCGCCAACAGTCATCGATAATTCGCCTGCCCCATTGCAGCCCCTCACTTTAGGCCAGGAAGTCATCGCCGATTTCCGCAGTACCGGACTTACACTGCGGGTGCACCCACTCAAGTTGCTACGTGGCTTGCTCGACGGTACACAGCGCGCAGACGATCTGAAAAAAATCCCCTCCGGTCGCAACATACGTGTTGCGGGTCTCGTCACCTGTCGCCAGCGCCCCGGTACGGCTAGCGGAGTCACTTTTGTCACCCTCGAAGACGAAACTGGCAATACCAATGTAATTGTCTGGCGCGATCTTGCCGAGAAGGAGCGGCGCGCCCTGATCGCGTCAAGACTGATGATTGTTCACGGCAAACTCGAGCACCAAGGCCCCATCACGCATCTTGTTGCACTGCACATGGAAGATGCCTCGCACCTGCTCGCCGATCTGAATGTGTCTTCGCACGATTTCCATTGACTCAAGAAGACCAGATCAGTGAAAAATGAAACGGAATAACCCAGTCTTCCGGGTAAGCCCTGAAACAACGGATGGAAGAGCGTTCCAAAATCTCTTTGCTTGTCCATCGACAATTGCAAATGCAAATGCAAAAAGGAGGCCCCATGTCTGAAGAGTCCACTCTCAATCGTCGCAAATTCCTGAAATCCGCCACCATTGTCGGCGGTGCTGTCGTTGGCGCTGCCCCAATGGTCAGCGTTGCACAAACACCCATTTCGTTCCGCTGGCAATCAACGTGGCCCGCAAAAGACATCTTCCACGAGTACGCACTCGACTTTTCCAAAAAAGTTAACGATATGTCCGGCGGACGCCTGAAAATTGAGGTACTGCCGTCCGGTGCCGTGGTCAAGGCGTTTGACCTGATCGATGCCGTATCCAAAGGCACGCTCGACGGCGGTCACGGTGTCCTCGCATACTGGTATGGCAAAAACTCTGCGATGGCGCTGTGGGGTTCTGGTCCCGCGTTCGGCATGGACCCGAATATGGTTCTTGCATGGCACGAATACGGTGGCGGTCGTGCGCTGCTGGACGAGATATACAAAGGCCTCAATCTTGACGTTCAGTCGTTTGTATATGGCCCGATGCCTACCCAGCCGCTTGGCTGGTTCAAGAAACCGGTCACCAAGGTTGAGGATTTCAAGGGGCTGAAATACCGTACCGTCGGTCTTTCGATCGACATCTTCACCGCGCTGGGAGCCGCTGTCAATGCATTGCCCGGTGGAGAAATCGTCGCCGCAATGGATCGCGGTCTGCTGGATGCCGCCGAATTCAATAACGCAACCTCTGACAGGGTATTGGGTTTTCCTGACGTGTCGAAAGTCTGCATGCTGCAATCATTCCATCAGAGTGCAGAGCAGTTTGAGATTCTGTTTAACAAAACCAAGTACAACGCGCTTTCAGCTGACCTCAAAGCAGTTATCGCAAACGCCGTCCAGGCCGCGTCTGCCGAGATGAGCTGGAAGGCCATTGATCGCTACTCCCAAGACTACATTGAGCTGCAAAAAGGCGGTGTCAAGTTCTACAAGACGCCCGACGCCATTCTCCAGGCACAACTCAAGGCTTGGGACGAAATCACCAAGAAAAAATCCGCCGAGAATCCGTTGTTCAAGAAGGTTCTTGAGTCCATGGAAAAATTTGCAATGCGTGCTTGCCGCTGGCAGAACGACACCAACGTCGACTACAAAATGGCGTTCCGTCACGCAACGACCAAAAAGGCATAAGTCTTTACCTGACGGCCATACGCCGACGCCCCCGCTGTCACAAGAGGCACCGGGGGCTTTTCTTTCGCTGAACGACTGACACCAGCCCCAGACTGGAGACATGAGCATGCAATCACTTCTACTGCTGATAGACAAAATATCCACGCGCGTCGGGCAGTTATCCGCGTGGTCCATCGTCCTGCTTACGATACTCATCGGCTGGGAGGTTTTCTCCCGTTATGTGTTATCCAATCCTCACCCGTGGGTGATGGATGCAAGCAACATGCTTTACGGCGCGCTGTTCATGATGGCCGGTGCGTATACGCTGTCCAAGAACGGTCATGTGCGCGGCGACGTGCTGTACGGATTCTTCCAGCCACGCACCCAGGCCTTTTTTGATCTGGTGCTCTACCTGCTTTTTTTCGTAGCGGGAATCGTCGCTCTGGTGTATGCGGGATGGGACTTTTTCACGACTTCACTCGCCCAGAATGAGCGCTCTTCCATCGCGGCAGACGGACCGCCTATATATCCGTTCAAGGCGATCATCCCGGTTGCTGGTCTGTTGCTCCTGCTGCAGGGATTTGTAGAAATCATTCGCTGCGTCATTTGCCTCAAGGAAGGTGACTGGCCATCACGCGAGGAGGATGTCGAAGAGGTTGACGTCGACAAGCTCAAGGCCATGGTCTCTTCTCATACAGCCGATAACACCGCCGGAGCCAAATGATGTTCAAACTTCGCAAGGAACTCTGGTTCGGCCTGATCATCATGGCGGCGATCGCAATGCCAACCATCCTGTTCATGCCCTGGAGCAATATGTCTCTCGGGCACTACGGACTCATGATGCTGTCGCTGGTAGTCGTCGCCATCATGCTGGGCTTCCCGACCGCCTTTACGCTGATGGGAATGGGAGTTATCTTCGCGTTCATCGCGTACTACGCACAAAAGGGCGGGGACGCAAACGTCGCGGTCAAACACACTCTGGATTTGATGGTCCAGCGCACCTACGGCGTCATGACCAACGAGGTATTGATCTCGATTCCGTTGTTTGTTTTCATGGGTTATCTTGTTGAGCGTGCCAATCTGATTGAAAAGCTCTTCAAGTCCCTTCACCTTGCGCTGGCCCGCGTACCAGGTTCGCTCGCGGTAGCAACACTTGTCACCTGCGCAATCTTTGCAACGGCGACAGGCATTGTTGGCGCCGTCGTGACGCTAATGGGTTTGCTCGCGCTACCCGCCATGACGAAAGCTGGCTACGACATGAAACTTTCAGCCGGCGCGATTACGGCGGGTGGCTGCCTCGGCATTCTCATTCCGCCGTCGGTCATGTTGATCGTTTATGGCGCAACTGCCGGTGTTTCTGTCGTCAAGCTCTACGCGGGTGCCTTTTTCCCTGGCATCATGCTCGCGGTGCTCTACATCCTCTACGTGATGATTCGGGCGAAACTCAATCCCAAGCTCGCACCGCCACTATCGGCCGAGGATCGTATCGTGCCGCTTTCGGAAGTGCCTGCGGCGATTA
>CAYMSY010000303.1:0-4344 GCA_964393195.1 uncultured Alcaligenaceae bacterium
GGCATTGACGTGCTGGAAGATCCGGAATCGTCACGCAAGCTGATTCTGCCGACGCAGCGTGACGACGTGCGCGTCGTGCTCGTGCGCGCAAGCGACGTGCCGACCTATGTCCAGCAGGGTGGCGCCGACATCGGTATTTCCGGCAAGGACGTGCTGATGGAACAGGACACGGCGGGTCTGTATGAGCCACTGGACCTCAACATCGCGAAATGCCGCCTGATGGTGGCGGTGCCTGAAAGCACGGATTACGAAGCGCTGGTGCAGCGCGGCCGACGGCTGCGCGTCGCGACCAAATACATTACGACGGCGCGCGCGCACTTCGCAAAAAAAGGCGTGCACGTGGACCTGATCAAGCTGTACGGTTCGATGGAGCTGGCGCCGCTCGTGGGCATGGCCGACGCGATTGTGGATGTGGTGAGCAGCGGCGCGACGCTCAAGGCGAACAACCTGAAAGCGGTTGAAAAGATTGCCGATATTTCGGCAAGACTCATCGTTAATCAAGCGGCGCTCAAGACCAAACGCGATGCGTTGATGCCGATCATCGAGAGTTTTGCCAAATCCATCGACGCGAGATCGTAGCGGCGTAGCCCGTTGCACGCGTCATCAACGCCGATGAAAAATGTCATGCAACTTATTTCTAAAACCCGCACTCAATATGGGCTTCGTGCTTATTTTCAGTAAAAGTCGATATTTGGCGTAAATGGCAGCTGAGCCCTTATTGAATGGGACTTTTACATTAAAGCTGTTGGAAAATTTGACGACACTCAAGCGACCAACTGCCCACCCTGCACATCATGAAATTACTCGATTCTTCACGCCCGGATTTCTTCGCATCGCTTGACGCGTTGACGCATCACGCGGGCGCGCTGGACGAGGGTGTGGACAGGACGGTCGCAGCGATTCTCGCCGACGTTCGCGCGCGCGGCGACGCGGCTGTTCTCGAGTACACACAGAAGTTCGACCGGCTCGACGCGCCATCGATGGCCGCGCTGGAACTATCAAGAGAAGAAATGAAGCGCGCCTTCGATGCACTCGACGGGGAACTGAAAACGGCGCTCGTACTCGCGCGCGATCGCATCGAGGCGTATCACCGTCGTCAGATTGCCGACAGTTGGCGTTACACCGAGGCTGATGGGACGCAGCTTGGCGTCAAGATCACGCCGCTGGATCGCGTGGGCTTGTATGTGCCCGGTGGCAAGGCGGCGTATCCGTCGTCGCTGCTCATGAATGCGGTCCCCGCCAAAGTCGCGGGCGTGCGCGAGATCATCATGGTGGTGCCAACGCCGGACGGCGTTAAGAACGCAACGGTACTGGCGGCAGCGCATCTTGCGGGCGTGGATCGCGTGTTCACCATTGGTGGCGCGCAGGCGGTCGGCGCGCTCGCATACGGCACTACTGCGGTGCCTGCGGTAGACAAGATTGTCGGCCCTGGCAATGCCTACGTGGCTGCGGCCAAGCGCCGTGTGTTCGGCATCGTTGGCATCGACATGATTGCCGGTCCTTCGGAAATTCTGGTGATTGCCGACGCAAACGCGAACCCGGACTGGGTCGCGATGGATCTGTTTTCACAGGCCGAACATGATGAAGTCGCGCAGTCGATTTTGCTCACGCCGAGCGAGTCTTTGATCGCCGCGGTACAGGCAAGTATTGCAAAATTGTTGCCGACGATGCCGCGCAAAGACATCATCGCCGCGTCGCTCGCAGGACGTGGCGCGATCATCAAGACGCGCTCGCTTGAAGAGGCGTGTGAAATCAGCAACCGTATCGCGCCGGAGCATCTGGAGCTGTCTGTCGCTGATCCCGAGCCGCTGTTGCCACTGCTGCGCCATGCCGGCGCTATCTTCATGGGTTACGGCAGCAGCGAATCGATTGGCGACTACGTTGCCGGTACCAATCACGTTCTGCCAACTTCGCGTTCGGCACGTTTCTCGTCGCCGCTCGGTGTTTACGATTTTCAGAAACGCACGAGTCTGATTTTCGTGTCGCCCGAAGGCGCAAAAACACTGGGCAAAGCCGCCGCGACGCTCGCGTACGCGGAAGGCTTGCAGGCGCATGCGCGTGCCGCTGAATTGAGGATGGAGTCATGAGCTCGAGAGACGACGTAGTCGCGAAAACCATCCGCCCCGAAGTCCGTGCGCTGAAGGCCTATCCGGTGACGCCACCGTGGCCGGGCATCAAGCTTGAACTGATGGAAGATGCGCATCTTGATGCGGGTCTGTCCACCGCCGCGATGCGCCGGGAAATCGCCGAACGTGTCGCCGAATCGGCGTTCAATCGCTACCCCGATCCATCGGCCCCGGCGCTCAAGGCCAAACTGCGCGAAAAACTGGGCATCGCGCCGCAACACGACATCCTGCTCGGTACCGGGTCCGACGAAATCATCACCATGCTGTCGCAGGCGATCGTTGCCGGTGGCGGTACGGTGCTGTCACAAGAGCCTTCGTTCTCGGTATTCAAGAACGCCGCCATTGCGGTGGATGCGCGCTACGTGGGGGTCTCGCTGAAGCCCGACTTCTCGCTTGATCTGGACGCCACGCTGGCAACGATTGCCCGCGAGCAACCGAAGCTGACCTGGATCGTCTGCCCCAACAACCCCACGGGCAACCAGTTTCCCGATGACGCGGTGGAGCAGATTATTCGCGCTGCCCCGGGGCTGGTCATCATCGACGAAGCGTACGAGCCGTTCGCACGGCGTTCATGGATGTTGCGCATTGATGAGTTCCCGAATGTGCTCATCATGCGCACGCTGTCGAAAATCGGGCTGGCTGGCGTTCGTCTTGGCTACATTTTTGGTGCGCCGGAATGGATTTCCGAGATCAACAAGGTGCGCGGGCCGTTCAATGTGGGCGTGCTGCAGCAGGTTGGTGCCGAGGTGCTGCTTGATCACTACGACGAATTGAAGCACCACGCCGCGTTGATGATTCAGGAGCGGGAACGCCTGCAGATCGAGCTCGCAAAGTTGCCCGGCGTCACACCGTTTCCGTCTCTCGCCAATTTTGTGCTCGCACGCTTTCCGGATGCGGGCGCTGTCTTTGAGGCACTCAAGGCGCACGGGATACTGGTGCGCAATCTGTCGGCCATGCATCCGCTGATGGCCAATACCTTGCGTATTTCGGTCGGTACGGCTGAGCAGATGGACAAGCTGATCGCCGCCCTCAAGCAAATTTGCCTGTAGGAGCGGCTCCGCCGCGACCACGGTTGACATCACAAAACGCAGGTCGCGGCGGAGCCGCTCCTACAATAGTGCCCATGAACACTACCGCCCCCCGTTCCGCCACCGTCGAACGCAACACCAAGGAAACGCAGATCAGCGTTGCCATCAATCTCGATGGCAGCGGCAAGGCTGATCTGCAGACCGGCGTGCCGTTTCTCGATCACATGCTCGACCAGCTCGCGCGGCACGGCATGATGGACGTGACTGTGCATGCCAAGGGCGACCTGCATATCGATGCCCACCACACTGTGGAAGACATCGGCATCACGCTTGGGCAGGCGTTCAAGCAGGCCGTCGGCGACAAGGCCGGCATCAATCGCTATGGCCATTCGTATGTCCCGCTCGACGAAGCCTTGTCGCGCGTCGTCATCGATTTGTCAGGACGTCCGGGGCTCGAATTTCAGGTGCCGTTCAAGCGTGCCATGATCGGCACGTTTGACGTTGATTTGACACACGAGTTCTTCCAGGGTTTCGTGAACCACGCGTTGGTGACTTTGCACATCGATAACCTCAAGGGCGACAACGCTCATCATCAGTGCGAAACCGTGTTCAAGGCCTTCGCGCGCGCGCTGCGCATTGCCTGCGAGCGCGACCCGCGTGCGGCGGGCGTAGTGGTCTCGACCAAGGGCGTTTTGTAGGCTCGATCTTCGTGGAAACCATCGCGATTGTTGACTACGGCATGGGCAATTTGCGCTCGGTGGCGAAGGCGTTCTCGCATGTCGCGCCGGATCGGCGCGTGTTGATCACGGCCGATGCGAAAGAGATCGCCAGCGCCGAGCGCGTGGTGCTGCCCGGTCAGGCCGCGATGCCCGAAAGCATGGCTGCGCTTAACGCCTCGGGCCTGCGCGACGTGCTGCTGACGGCTTCGAAAAACCGTCCGTTCTTCGGCGTCTGTCTCGGACTGCAAATGCTGTTTGAGACGACGGAAGAAGGCGATACGCCCGCGCTGGGCTACCTGCCGGGGCGTTCGGTGCGCTTTCCCAAGCTGCATCACGACCGTGATGGCAGCTCGCTCAAAGTGCCGCACATGGGCTGGAATCAGGTCAATTTTCCGGCGCACGCGCGTGCGCACCCCTGCTGGGCGGGCGTGCCCGATGGCAGTGCGTTTTACTTCGCACACAGTTACTACG
>CAYMSY010000304.1:0-4321 GCA_964393195.1 uncultured Alcaligenaceae bacterium
CCGCCGAAAGAACGCGATGTGGCAATGGTGTTCCAGAGCTACGCGCTGTACCCGCACATGAGCGTGCGCGACAACATGGGTTTTTCGCTGATGCTGGCGAAGCGGCCGAAGAGCGAGATTGATGAGCGCGTGAATCACGCGGCCGATATTCTGGGTCTCACCCCGTATCTGGACCGGCTGCCGAAGCAGTTGTCGGGCGGACAGCGGCAGCGCGTGGCGATGGGGCGCGCGATTGTGCGCAAGCCGCAGGTGTTTTTGTTCGACGAACCGCTGTCGAATCTGGATGCCAAACTTCGCGTGCAAATGCGCACCGAGATCAAGGCGCTGCATCAGCGCCTGAAAGTGACCAGCATTTACGTCACGCACGACCAGATCGAGGCGATGACGATGGCCGACAAGATCGTGGTGCTCAAGGACGGTCGCGTCGAGCAGATTGGCGCGCCGCTTGATCTGTACGACCGGCCGCACAACGAATTTGTGGCGGGCTTCATCGGCTCTCCGGCGATGAATTTCCTCAAGGGCGTGATGAATGGCGACGGCACCGTCACCGTCGCTGGCGCCCGGTTGCCGGCGATGGCAACGCGCACCGGCGAAGTGACCTACGGCATCCGGCCGGAACATTTGAGCCTCGGCAGCGGCGGCGCGGCGGGTTTCGAGGCGACGGTCGACGTGGTGGAGCCGACCGGCGCGGACACCATGGTCGTGGCGCACGTGGGCGGACAGGAAGTGCAGATCGTGCTGCGCGACCGGGTGTCGGTGAAGAGCGGGGACGCCGTTACGCTGGTGCCCGATGCGTCGCGCGTGCACCTGTTTGACCCGGCCACAGGACAGCGCATCAACTGATTTTTGGGTACAGCTCTTTGGTGAAAGCGTTTCTGTGCAGGGCATGCGACCTGATACGAATCATAGTCGACTTTGTCACTTTTCACGTTCCATGCCCTGTTCAACAAGGGTTTCAATAAAAAGCTGATGGCATGAGCGTGCTCGTTTGCGTCCCTGTCTACAACGGTTTTGACGCCACGCAGCGCTGCCTGCAGGTGCTCGCGACTGCGCGCGTGCGGACGCCGTTCCGCACGCTGATCATTGATGATGCTTCGCCCGACGCCCGCATCGCGCCGGCACTTGACGCTCACGTGCTCGCGCAAGGCACACAGGGCGTGCAGACGCCGCTGCAGGTGCGGCACAACGCGGTCAACCGCGGCTTCACGTGGAATGTGAATCAGGCGTTTGCCGCCGCGCGCGCCGACGAACATCTGTGTCTGCTCAATTCCGATGCGCTGGTGACCACGGGCTGGCTCGACGCCCTGCTTGATTGCGTGCGGCAGGACGCGACGATCGGCACCGTGACGCCGTTTTCCAACAACGCGACCATTTGTTCGTTTCCGGACTTTTCACGAGCGTGGCCGGTGCCGGAAGCGGCCGAGCGTGAGCGCATCGCGCGGGTCTTGCGCGAGAAACCTGCCGAGCCTATCGATTTGCCGACCGGCGTCGGATTTTGCATGCTGATCTCGGCGGCCTGTCGCGCGAAGGTCGGGCCATTCGATCTGGAGAACTTTCCGCGTGGCTACGGCGAGGAAAATGATTTCTGCATGCGCGCGGCTGTGGCCGGATTTCGCAATGTGCTGTGCCCGAACGCCTATGTTGCGCATGAAGGTGGTGTGTCGTTCAGCGAGGCGACACAAGCACTCATGAAAGCTGGCGCCGAGCGGCTGCTGGCCAAACATCCGACCTATGATGATGAGGTCGCACGATGGATTGCCAAAGATCCGGGGCAAGCAAGACGCCGGGAGATCGCCGAGGCGCTGGGGCTCCAGGCGTAGCCTCTGCGCGGTTATGCCGGCGCAGACAGCAGCCCTAGCGTGCGCCCGGTCGCGCCGCGATGCGCCGCCACAAATTCCTTCGCGCGCAAGCCCGCATTCGTGCGTGACGCGTCGTCATTCAGCCAGTGCAGCGTTGCGTCAAGCGCGGCAAGCGTATCAATGACGCCAACCGCCGCACCCGCTGCGATCGCCTCGTCTGCGGCCTGCTGGAAATTGAACACCGACGGCCCGAGCACCACGGGCACGCCCAGCGCGCACGGCTCAATCAGATTCTGGGAACCGGTGCCGCCCAGCGAACCGCCCATGACCACGACTTGCGCCCTGGCGCAATACGCGAGCATTTCGCCCATGCTGTTGCCGATGATGACCTCGGTGTCTTCGGGAATCTGCGCGTCGCTTCGCCGCGCGACGCGAAAACCGCGCTGACGGGCGCTATCAAGCGCCTCGTCCGAGCGTGCGGGATGCCGCGGCACCATGACCGCGACCGCCTTGCCACGCAGCGGATGGGTCGCCAGTGCGTCGAGCAGCAGCGCTTCCTCACCCTCGCGCGTCGATGCGGCAACCCAGAACGCGTGGCCACGTGTGAGATGCATCGCCAGCTCGGCTGAACGGACTTCAATATCGTCAGGCAACTCGATGTCGAATTTGCTGTTGCCCGTGACATGCACATTGCTGGCGCCGAGCGCCCGGAAGCGCGCCGCATGGTCGGTTGTCTGCGCGGCGATGCCGGTGAGGCACCCAAGCATTGCCCGCGTCAGCGAACCGCCACGGCCATAGCCACGGGCAGAACGCTCCGACAAGCGCGCATTGACCAGCCATACCGGGACGTTGGCCCGTTTCGCCTCGTCGCACACGCCGGGCCAGAGCTCGGTCTCAAGCAACACCGCGAGCGCCGGCTTTGCCGCGCGCAGAAACTGTGAAATCAGCCACGGCGCATCGTATGGCAGGTAACAAAGCGTAACCCGGTCGTGCAACAGCGACCGCAGCGTCTGGCGGCCGGTCGGCGTTGTGCAAGTCACGAGTACCCGCCGGCCCTGACTCAGAAACGCCTGAATCAGCGGTACCGAAGCCCTCGCCTCGCCGACCGAAACAGCATGTACCCACACGTCAAACGGGCCCGTTGGGCGCGTGAAGGCGACGCGTTCGCCCCAGTGGCGCCAGTAGTCGCGATTGTTGCGGCCGCGCCAGGCGATTCGGGCGAACGCAAACGGCAGCAATACCGCCCAGAGCAGGCTGTAGAAAAGGCGGAACCACACAGGCATAGCCATTGATTATCGCCGCATCAATCGCCCCTCTAAAATCATCGGTTAAAGGAAACCCCATGATTCTGGTCACCGGCGGCTGCGGCTTCATCGGCAGCAACTTCATTCTCGACTGGCTGGCGGCGCATGATGAGCCGGTGGTCAACGTCGATGTCCTTACCTACGCGGCCAACCCGGCAACGCTGGCCTCACTGGCAACGGATGCGCGTTATGCGTTCGAGCGTGTGGACGTGTGCGACCGGGCGGCGCTCGACGCCGTCTTTGCAAAGTATCAGCCGCGTGCAGTGGTTCACTTTGCAGCCGAAAGCCATGTCGATCGCTCCATTCACGGACCGATGGACTTTGTGCGGACGAATGTGATGGGCACCGGCACGCTGCTGGAAGCGAGCCGCGCGCACTGGAAGTCACTGCCTGATGCCGATGCGAAAGCGTTCCGCTTCGTGCACGTGTCGACCGATGAAGTATTCGGTTCGCTCGGGCCGACCGACCCGAAATTCAACGAGTTGTCGCAATATCAACCCAACAGCCCGTACAGCGCATCGAAGGCCGGCTCGGATCACCTGGCGCGCGCATACTTTCACACCTACGGCATGCCGGTCATGGTGACCAATTGTTCAAATAACTACGGCCCGCGCCAGTTCCCGGAAAAACTCATTCCACTGATGATCGTGAATGCAATGGCGGGCAAACCGCTGCCGATTTACGGCGACGGGCAACAGATTCGCGACTGGCTGTACGTTGGCGACCATTGCAGCGCCATTCGCCGCGTACTCGAAGCCGGCAAACCGGGTGAGCTCTATCTCGTCGGCGGCGATGCCGAGAAACCGAATCTGGACGTGGTGCACACGATCTGCTCATTATTGGGCAGACATGCGCCGGGCAAGGATTACCTCAAACAGATCACCTACGTCACCGACCGACCCGGTCATGACCGGCGTTATGCGATTGACTTCTCCAAACTCGAACGCGAACTCGGCTGGCGACCATCGGAGAGTTTCGCGACAGGCCTTGAGAAAACGGTGCGCTGGTACATCGACAACGACGCATGGACGGCAAGCGTGCAGTCCGGCGAATACAAGACCTGGATCGAAAAGAACTACGGAGCCCGCGCGTGAGCGAGATCAACGACGTGAAACGCAAGGGCATCATCCTCGCGGGCGGTGCGGGCACGCGTCTGCACCCGGTGACGCAGGCCGTGTCGAAGCAGCTGATGCCGATCTACGACAAGCCGATGATTTA
>CAYMSY010000305.1:0-4282 GCA_964393195.1 uncultured Alcaligenaceae bacterium
TACGCACCTTGGTGAAGCCCTTGGCCTTGAGTTCAATGAACAGCTCCGCATGCTCACCCTTGCGCTCGGCGAGCACCGGTGCCAGCAGCATCACGCGCGTGTCCGCCGGATACGCCAGCACGATGTCCACCATCTGCGAAATGGTTTGCGAGGACAGCATGATCTCCGGGTGATTCGGGCAGTACGGATCACCCACCCGCGCATACAGCAGGCGAAGGTAATCGTGAATCTCCGTCACCGTGCCGACCGTGGAGCGCGGGTTGTGGCTGGTCGCTTTCTGCTCAATGGCAATCGCCGGCGCCAGCCCTTCGATCAGGTCGACGTCGGGCTTGTCCATCATCTGCAGGAACTGCCGGGCGTATGACGAGAGCGATTCGACGTAGCGGCGCTGCCCCTCCGCGTACAACGTGTCAAACGCGAGCGAACTCTTGCCGGAACCCGACAACCCCGTAATCACCACCAGCTTGTGCTTCGGGATGTCTAGGTTGATGTTTTTGAGATTGTGCGTGCGCGCACCACGCACCCGAAGAAAATCCATGCTCACAGAAAGCCGGCAACGCCCGCGAAGGGCAACCCGGCATTATGACGCGGGAACGCCGTCACGGCATAGTCCTGTGACCACGATGATCAGGAATCGCAGGCCCGCGCGGCCTGGCAGCAGCTTACTTCGGCTTGGAGCGCGCCAGCACTGCGGGCACGATGACACGATGTGCCGGTGCCACAAATAGCATGTAGAGCCGCCCCAGCGTGTTGTGAATGTGTACCACCGTGGACACGGCAATTGAGTGACGTTCGTTTTTATTCTGCTTTCGAACCGAAACCTTGACTTTGAGATGCTTGTCGGAGTCGCCCAGCACGATCTCTTCCTCACTCAGATACTGCAACGTGAAGATTCCGACCCGGTCGCCTGGACGGTAGCTGTCCGCAGGTCTTGACGCGTCAAAACCGCCCAGTTGGCCGAGGTTCTTGAGTCCCGCGAGCGACACAATGCGGTTACGTGCCGTCATCAGCGCCTCAACCCATCCCGGCGTATCGGCGACGACGTCCAGATAGATCTGCATCGCTGATCGACCGCCGTCGTCAACCCCGAGTTCATAGCAGTCGCAATAGTCCGAGTCGCCGAGTTCAGCTGCAAGTACGCTCGCACCAGGAACGTCGATTTTGATGACCTGCGGCTCCGTATTCAACCTGTTCTGTTCAGCTACGAAGCGGCAGCGCGATGCCGATTGCGATGAATATGCCACCGCAAACCTGGTTGAACCGCTTGCCGACGCGGCGCAGCCAGGGTGCAATCTGCCCGGCCATACCGGCGATGAGCAATTCCGTTGCCGCCTCAACGGCAGCGAAGGTGCCCGCCATGACCAGAAACTGGACGGCCAGGCTTCGCTGTGGGTCAATGAACTGCGGAAGAAACGCCGCGAAAAAGAGGATGGCTTTGGGGTTGGTCAGCGCGGACAGTGCGCCTTGCCTGAACAGCGAACCACCGGTCCGGGGTTGTGCCGACCCCGTGACCTGTACGCCTACGGGGGGTGACCGCCACACTTGAGTGCCCAGCCAGACAAGGTAGGCACCGCCCAGCCATTTCAATGCCGTCAGCCACGCCAGCGAGGCCTGCAACAGCGCACCGATACCGAACAGGGAAAGACTGATCACGACCACAAAACCGAGCACGCCGCCCAGAATCGTAAAGAGCGTTTTGCGTTGCCCGTGCAGCACGCCATGCGTCAGCGCCAGCAGGCCATTGGGCCCGGGCGACAGCGACAGCCCGATGGACGCCAGAAGATAGATAAGCCAAGTGTCGATACTCATGCGCAGATGCTAGCGTGACATTGATCCCGTGCTCGTCGTGACCTCGATGGTCACAACCTGCCCGCGTCGAACCCGGCGGGCGCATGCACTTCAGCGCGGGTCTTACAACAGAGCGTATTGATGCGCCGCAATCCTGCTAAAGATGGCGATAGAACTCTGGCGCGTTTTGCCAGTTGTCGTGGAGTCCATCGACATAGGTAATCGGCAAGCGGGACAGCGCCTCTTCCGAAATGCCTTCAAGACAGCCGAGATTGACGCCGTACATCTTGCCGATCGGCGTCTCGGTTCCGATGCCGAACGGCCGCACGCCACAGTGCTTGCAGAAGTAATGCTGATTCTTCTTCGTGTTGAACAGGTATTGCGTCAGCTCCGCCTCACCCGCCAGCAGACGAAAACCGTCCTCCCGCGCGACGGCGGGCCAGAAACGATTGCGCCTGCAGATTGAACAGTTGCAGCGGTAAGTGCTTTGTTCCAGATCGAGATCGGCTTCGAACCTGACCGCCCCACAATGACAGCTACCTTGATAAGTTTTCAACATGGCTTCACCAGAAAATGGCCAGACAGTATTCTCGTTCAGCCTGTTGCCTGGTCCCGCTGGCCGCAGCAGAAGATGCAATCAAGCAACGGATGCGGACAGATGCCGTTGACCCGAATCATTGTCCGACCGGCGGTTGCCAAAGTTCCACCTTGTTGCCCTCGGGATCAATGACCCAGGCAAACTTTCCGTATTCGGAATCGTCGATCTTGTCGAGCACGTTGCAGCCTTCCTCGCGCAGGACTTTGACCAGCGCATGCAGGTCCTCCACGCGGTAATTGATCATGAACGTTGCAGTGCCCGGCGCAAACTGGTCTCCTTGCTCCGAACCAATCGACCAGATGGTGGTTCCGGCAGCCGGTTTGCCTTCATCGTCGGTCCAGGTGAACGCCGTACCGCCCCACTCCTGGACATCGATTCCGAGGTGCCGCTTGTACCAGGCCTGCAGTGCCCTCGCATCCCTGGCTTTGAAAAAGATGCCGCCAATGCCGGTAACTCGCTTCATGAAACCTCCGGGGTCGGGTGATGGTGAGGAAACGTGTTTCTCGCGCCCTGATGTTCAAACCAGATCAGCGGAACACAGCTATTTGCCAATAACCGATTGAAAGAACGCCGCAACTTCCTGACGCACGATTTTGGCGGCCTCCGGATCGGATTTGACCGTGATGGTGTTCCCGGTTGCGTCGCGCGCAAGCGGATCGAAATGCTTGCTGCATTCCGGGCCATCAAATGCGTGCGTTGTACCGTCAACGAGGCGCACGCGCATGCGGAACTCCGGATAGGCCTTCGATCACAGTGACGGCCATACGCATTGCAAACATTTGAATGCCCCTTCCATTCCAGTACGGTCCCCTGCGGTCATTGGTCAGCCTTCATTGCTGCCACGACGCCGGAGTACAACATGGGTCGCTTTGTCCGACGCAACGAACTGAACACACTCGTAACCCAGCGCGCGCGCATCAACCCCCTCGAACAGCCGCTCTCCCGCGCCCAGCAGCACCGGCGAGACGGCATAGTGCAGCTCATCAATAAGGCCTGCACGAAGATATTGCTGAATGGTGTGAGCTCCGCCGCCAATGCGCACATCCATTCCCGAGGCCGCATCGCGCGCCCGTTCAAGCGCCTCATGAATACCGCCGGTAACGAAATGGAACGTCGTGCCGCCTTCCATCTCGATGGGCTCTCGCGCGTGATGAGTCAAGATGAACGTCGGCACGTGATACGGCGGGTTGTCGCCCCACCAGCCCTTCCAGTTCATGTCCGGCCAGGGCCCGCGATCGGGACTGAACATGTTCCTCCCGAGAATCCATGCCCCAACATTTTTGAAACCGCGAGCGGCGAAATCATCGTCAACCCCGGTGGTACCGCCGTCGTTCCCGAACAGGGTCCGCTGCAGCGTCCGCGTTGGAAGCAGCCACTGGTGCAGTTCCGTCCCACCGATGCCGAGCGGATTGCTGAGGTCTTGATGCGGACCCGCACCGTAGCCGTCAAGCGAGATGGTAAAGCTCTCAACCCGGACACGTGTCATTTTCATGCCTTTCTTTCGACAGACGACTAACGTTTGGTCTCAGACCGCAACCGCACGGCGCACTTCGCCGTCGATTATTCTGCAACATCTTCCGGGGCGCGTGACGTTCGAGGTAACCTGCCGGTGGAAGCAGGTGCTGTAGCGGGTCAGGTTGACCGAGGGCTTGCGCCTCGCCGCACTTCTCGACAGGGTCATTGTTTCCATTCCCGACGCAGCAGGCCGAACATTGCTGAGTCTGATACCTCTCCGTCAACGATCCATCGCTCGCGGAAGTGCCCTTCCTTGGTGAAGCCAAGGCTCGACAAGAGTTTTTGGGATGCCTCGTTCCTTGGATCGGTGTCCGCTTCGATACGGTTCAAGTTCATCTCCCTGAACGCGTGGCTCAAGAATGAGCGCAATGCCTCGCGCAT
>CAYMSY010000306.1:0-2590 GCA_964393195.1 uncultured Alcaligenaceae bacterium
TTTCGCGCAGGATTTCGTAGCAGACGGTTTGCGCGGTCTTGATTTCGCCACGTCCGCTGCACGTCGGGCAGGTTTCGCAGAGCACGTGGGCGAGCGATTCGCGCGTGCGTTTGCGCGTCATTTCGACGAGGCCGAGATGCGTGAAGCCATTCACGGTCAGCCGCGTGCGATCCGTTGAAATGGCCTGATTGAGCGCTTCGAGTACGGCTTCGCGATGCTCCGCCAGATCCATGTCGATTTTTTAAAGGATCGGGGGCCCACCGGGACTACGCAGGCGCAGTTGTCGCGCGATGGTCTGCGCGGCTTCAAGATTGGTCTTGAAAATGGTGTCGTCAAACGAGCGCACGCCGACATAGCCGCCGGTGTTGACGTCAATGGTGGTCAGCGCTTCGGTCTGGTCGATGATCACGTAGCCGCCGCTCTTGAGATCGACGCGGCGATGCAGCGCGCGCTCGATTTCCTGCTCGACGCCGTACATGTCAAACAGCGGCCGCACGCCTTCGTGCATCTGCACGCGCTCGGTCACGGCGGGCGCGTAGCGCAACGCGAACTCGATCATCGCCTTGTGCGCTTCGGTGGAATCAACCAGCACGCGTTGCGTGTCTTCTGTCGCGAAATCGCGCAACACGCGCTCGGCGAGTGTCAAATCCTGATGCACCAGTGTTCCCGGCTTGATCACCTTGGCGCGCGACTGGACGTCGGCCCACAGCTTGGTGAGGTATTCGACATCACGCGCAAGGTCGCGCTCGGTGGCCTTCTCGGCCATCGTGCGGATGATGAAGCCGCCATGCGGGGTATCAGCGGGCAAAAGCTTGGTCAGCGTGTCCTTGAGCAGCGTGCGCTCGGCTTCATCCTCGATGCGCTGCGAGATGCCGATATGCGAATCCTGCGGCAGATGCACCAGCAGTCGGCCCGCGAGTGAAATCTGCGTGGACAGGCGCGCGCCCTTGCTGCCGATCGGGTCCTTGATGACCTGCACGATGAGCGACTGGCCTTCATGCAAATGCTTTTCGATGGGCTTGGGCGTGATTTCCGGCGTGTGCTGTGCCTGCCGGTATTCCCAGATGTCGGCGACATGCAGAAAGGCGGCGCGCTCCAGTCCGATTTCGACGAATGCGCTTTGCATGCCCGGCAGCACGCGGGCGACGCGGCCCAGATAGATGTTGCCGACGAGGCCGCGATGGCTCGCGCGCTCGATATGCAGTTCGTCGATCACGCCGTGATCGAGAACCGCCACGCGCGTCTCCTGCGGCGTGACGTTGATCAGAATCTCTTCGGCCATTGCTGACCTCTCTTGAATGTTTATTGCGTTCACCACGCGATCGTGGTGAGGGCATCAAGCACTCTTGCGATACTACCAGTCGCGCTCTCGCGGCCCTGCGGACCGCAGCCGACAATCGGTCTAGATCGCCCGGATACCGAAACGCGACAACAGCATCGACGTTTCAAAAATCGGCAGCCCCATGACGCCCGAGTAGCTGCCTTCGAGGCGTTCGACAAAGATCGCGCCGATGCCCTGAATGGCATAGGCGCCCGCCTTGCCGAGCGGTTCGCTGGTGGCGATATAGGCGTCAATTTCAGCTTCAGTCAGGTCGCGGAAGCGCACGCGCGAGATGCAGGTGTCGTGCAGAAGCCGTGTGCCGTCAGTCACGGCGACACCGGTCAGCACTTCATGCGTCGTTCCCGACAGCAGCTTCAACATGCGCTTGGCGTCGGCCTGATCGGTGGGTTTGCCGAAGATGGTGCCGTTGAATACCACGATGGTGTCGGCGCCGAGCAGCGGCATGCTCGGCAACGCGCGCTGACGGGCGCGCAACACGCCGATTTCGGCCTTCATCTTGGCCATGCGTTCGACGTAGATATACGGGTTTTCGCTGGGCAGCGGTGATTCGTCGAGGTCGCGCGAGCGGTTGACACCGTCTTCACGCAACAACACGGTCTTGCAGGCGATGCCCATCTGTTGCAGCAGTTCCAGACGGCGAGGACTCTTCGATGCCAGGTAAATTTCGTTCATGCGGGAAAGAGGTTGACGGCGTCCGGATCAGTCGCGATGATAAGGGTGACCAGAATGCAAGCTTACCGCACGATAGAGCTGCTCGACCAAAAATATCCGGGCGAGCCCGTGCGGCAGCGTCAGACGTGAGAGCCCCAGACGGAAGTGTGCGTTGGCTTTGAGCGTGGCGTCAAGCCCGTCGGCGCTGCCGATGATGAAGGCGGCGGCAGGTGCCTCGCGCGACCACGCGCTCAGGTGCTCCGCGAGCGCGCGCGTGGTGAGTTGTTCACCGCGTTCGTCAAGCGCAATGGTCAGCGCCTGTCGCGGGATGTGCGCACGGATGCGTTCGGCCTCGGTGGCCAGCACGACTTCGGTGCTGCGGTTGGCGGCACGCTTTTCCGGTTTGAGTTCAGCCAGCTCGAACGGCCATACCGACGGAAAGCGCTTGCTGTATTCGTTGACGCCGTCGCTGACCCAACCCGGCTGATTGTGGCCGAGCGCAATGAGCTTGAGCTTCACGGCGCGACCGGCAAATCAGGCCTTGCGTTTGGTGGCGGTTTTGGCGGTTGCCTTGGCCGCAGGCTTTTTCGCCGCCGG
>CAYMSY010000306.1:2690-4276 GCA_964393195.1 uncultured Alcaligenaceae bacterium
GGACGCGGTGGCTTCACCGGTTCCGGGGCAGTCCACAGCTCTTCCAGGTTGTACAGCGCACGCGTGGTCGGCAGCATGATGTGCACGACGATTTCGGTGGCGTCGACCAATACCCATTCGCCCGACTCTTCACCCTCGATCGAGAGCACCTGTCCGCCGGCTTCCTTGATCTTGTCGCTCACGTGTCGCGCCAGCGCCTTGGTCTGGCGCGCGCTTTCGGCGGTGGCCACGATCAGCGTGTCGTAAATGGCGGTGAGCGGACGGGTGTCGAGCACCGTGATGTCGCGGGCCTTGATGTCTTCGAGGGCGGCGACGGCGGCTTTTTGGACTTTGGTGGGGCTAGTGGGGCGCAAGCGGGGGGTTCTCCGGCAGATACAACTGATGCGCACGAATATAGGCCAGCACGGGCGCCGGGAGCAATGAATGCAGTGCAGCATCGTCAGTGCCGGCGGCGATTCTGTTGCGTATATCGGTGGCTGAGATCGCCTGCGGCGTTACCGTATGCAGATAAATCCGGCCGTGTGTCTCGCTCGCGAGTGCGGACGCCTCGCGCGCAAGCCGCCCCTGCCACACCTCCGCAAGCGCGGGTGTGAGCACCTGTGACACCGCAAAACCGGGCCGGTTGAGCACCACAAAGTGCGCCAGTTCGAACAGCTGCGGCCACTGGAACCAGCTCTGGATGTGCAGGAAGGCATCGACGCCGATCAGCCACAGCAAGGGTCGCTGCGGGAATTCCGTGCGCAGCGAAGCCAGCGTCAGCGCCGTGTAGCTCGGCGTGTCGCGCCTCAGTTCGCGGTCATCGACGACAAGGCCCGGCATGCCGGCCACAGCCAGTTTGAGCATGTCGAGGCGCTGCGTCTCGCTGGCGCCGGGTCGCGTGCGATGCACCGGCGTTTTCGACGGAATCAGTCGCACCTCGGGCAATTTGAGCGCGGCCGCTGTCTCCGCCGCGATGCGCAGGTGACCGAAATGCACCGGATCGAAGGTGCCGCCGAGCAGCGCGAGGGGCGTGCTTAGCGGTTGAGCGGGGGTAGCGGACGACATTTTGCGAGTCTATGCGGCGGGCAAATCGGCATACAGCTTTTTCATGAAACCCTTTCCGCAAAGGGCTCAGCGCAAAATAAGTCCATAAGTCGATAAATGCTCAAAGAACGGCTTGAGCCGCATACGGACGTCATTTGGCTAAAAAGCTGTATCGTCTTTTGGCTGGAATTTTGTCGCCGGATAACGCCGCCGACACCGTACACTGGCCCCATCAAAATCCACCCGGAGCCCGTCATGCTGACCTTCGGCACCGCAGCCTCGAGCGCCGTGAATTCTGCGCCCCGGCGCCGCCGGACGCAGGCGGCCTGATGTCGGAATTGTTCGGCTCCGACGCCTTTTCGCCGACTGAAATCGCGGCGAAAGTTGAATCGATTGGCGTTGCCAAAGCGCGCTTGCCGCTGTTGCCGATGCTCATGCTGGGCATTCTCGCGGGCGCCTTCATCGGGCTCGGCGCGCTGTATTACGTGATCGTGCGCTCGGACCCGACGCTTGGCTTCGCGGCGCGGCAGGTGCTCGGCGGCGTGACGTTTTCGCTCGGACTG
>CAYMSY010000307.1:0-4241 GCA_964393195.1 uncultured Alcaligenaceae bacterium
ATCTTGGTGACGACGAAGAAAGCAATGAGCGATAGCCCTGCAGCGATGGCCAGACCCTTGTACAGCGCGTTCATGATCTTGCCGGTGCCGCTGTACTTGACGAAGTAGCAGCCGATGATCGACGCAATGATCGATACGCCGCCGAGCGCGAGCGGATAAACCGCGGCTGCAGCCGCGTTGGCTTTCATGAGCAATGCGCCGAGCAGCATCGTGGCGATGATGGTCACGGCGTAGGTCTCGAACAGGTCGGCGGCCATGCCGGCGCAGTCACCCACGTTGTCGCCCACGTTGTCGGCGATCACGGCAGGGTTGCGCGGGTCGTCTTCCGGAATGCCGGCTTCGACTTTGCCGACGAGGTCAGCACCAACGTCTGCGCCCTTGGTGAAGATGCCGCCGCCGAGACGCGCGAAGATGGAGATCAGCGACGAACCGAACGCGAAGCCGACGAGCGGCGCCATCATTGGGTGCAGGCCTTCTTTCATGAGGTTGGCCGTGTGTTCGGCCGTACCGATCAGGAACCAGTAGAAACCGGTCACGCCGAGCAGGCCCAGACCGACGACCAGCATGCCGGTAATGGCACCACCGCGGAAGGCAACCGCCAGCGCGGCATTGATGCCGGAGCGGGCGGCTTCGGCCGTGCGCACGTTGGCGCGGACCGAGACGTTCATGCCGATGAAGCCGGCTGCGCCCGAGAGCAGCGCGCCGAGCACAAAACCGAAGGCCGTCTTGCCGCCGAGGCCCGGCACGAAGACCATGACGATGGCGATGATGACGCCGATGATGGTGATCGTGCGGTACTGCCGCGCCAGATACGCGCGCGCGCCGGCCTGAATGGCGCCTGCGATTTCCTGCATCCGTGCGTTGCCGGCCGAGAGGCCGTTGATCCACGAAATCGAGACGATTCCGTAGACGATTGCTGCCAGTCCGCAAACAAGCGAAATGACGAGCCAGGTGGTGGCTGACATGTGGTCAAACTCCTCTTTATAGGTGGTGAGTAACTTTTCCCCGCGGCACGACTTCCGTACTTGGGTGGCTGCGTGCGCGTTGCCGCACACGTCCTCCAGCACTTGGCCCGCGAAACTCCGCGCCGACACCCGGCAACGCGTTGGCCGCCGGATGAACCAGCCGATTATAGAGGGGGAAATGTTGCCAGTTGGCGACGGAAAACCGCTATCTGCGGCGGATCCGTAACGGTGGAAGACAGGGTTTGGGGCGGCCAAAGGTGACCGCCACAGCGAACAAATTTGGCATCAGCTTTTTCACAGAACCCTTATTTCATGGGGCTTAGGAGAAATTTTTACTTAAAGTCGACTTTATGCAAACTTGACCTCCATGCCCTTTACGAACGTGCGTTCAAGACAAAGCTGATCTCCGAAAATCGATCGATGACAGACGAAAAAACGGACGCGAGCCGCGTCCGTTTGCCGTTTCCGTGAACCTGGTCGGCGCTAAAAACCGACCTGCAGCGACAGATAACCGCCGGTTTGGCGTTTGTTGGCGGTCAGCGCGCCCACGATCTGGCCGAGATCGACGTAGGCAGCCGTGACCGAGAAGTTTTTTGTCGGGAAATACGCGATGAACACATCAAATGCCGCCTGTTCGGTCAGATTCAGCGCCGGATTGGCCAGATTGCCGCGTTTGCTGCGAACCTCGGCGCCAATCGCGAGATCGCGACGCAGCAGGTAGGCAATCGAGCCCTCGAACTCCGGGCGATAACGATGACCGTCCGGACCGCCAAAGCCCAGCAGCCCGTACTGATTGCCCTTGGTGAAGCGCACGGCGCCGTTGACCAGAATGCTTTTGTCGAGATAGAGCTTGCTCGCCGCGATGTAGAAGTCGGTACTGCGGTTCTTGATGTCCGGCTTCAGCGCGGCGAGCGCGCCGTTGAGGAACGGGATGACGGTGTCGTCGCGGTTGTCCTTGTATTGCAGCCCGACGGCGACCTGCGGCATCCAGCTGTCCTGATCGTAAATGGCATCGCCCAGCAGCTTGACCTTGACGCCGAAGACGTCCTGCTTGAGCTTGTAGCCGCGCAGCGTCGGGCTGATCGCGACCAGCACGTCCCGGGTGTCGAACTGCTGATTGGCGTACGAGAATTCAACACGGTCATACAGGCCAATCGCCACGCCGCCGGTTTGCAGCGAATAGTCGCGCGTCTTGACGCCGGTGTAGTGAACATTGGCGCCGATCTGCTTTTCGGTGCCGTAGCCTGTGATCAACGCCCAGGTGGACAACCCGCCGCCGCCCGAGCCTTCGATGGTGGAAACACCGCCCGTGGCACGCAGCTTGCCGCTGAAATCCTGCGCCGACGCTGCGGCACTGGCCGCCCCAAGCGCCGCAACCAGGCTGATCGCCATCCATTTACGTGAAAACATCTTCATCAATCCCCACACGCTTTCTGCACTGCGCACTCATCGACTGCCTGACGCCAGGCGTCGGCAAATGCGCGATCAATCGGTATAACACCGCAGTCTACGCATGCCGGCGGGATTCGGTTTTCGCGGACCGAGCTCCAGCCCTGTGGCGGTTCACTGCGAGCCTGTTACGCTTCCTGCCTTCAAAAAAACGCAAGGAACAGCCATGCAAACGACGCCCTCCGGCCTGCAATTTATTGATACCACCGTCGGCGCCGGCGCCGAAGCGACGGCTGGCGCCCGCGTCAGCGTGCACTACACGGGCTGGCTCTATGCCGATGGCGTCAAGGGCGCGAAGTTCGACTCCAGCAAGGACCGCAACGATCCGTTCGACTTCCCGCTCGGCGCAGGCCATGTCATCAAGGGCTGGGATGAAGGCGTGCAGGGCATGAAAGTCGGCGGCGCACGCACGCTGGTGATTCCGCCGGAACTCGGCTACGGCGCACGCGGCGCCGGCGGTGTGATTCCGCCGAACGCGACGCTGATGTTTGATGTGGAACTGCTCGCGGTTTGACGGACCGCACCGCGCAATGACGTTGCGCCCTATACGTAGCGAACGCTGACGATTTCGACTTCGCGGGCACCACCCGGTGCCTGCACCTCGACGACGTCGCCGACGATCTTGCCGATCAGCGCACGGGCCAGCGGTGAGCCGACAGAAATCTTGCCGATCTTGAAGTCGGCCTCGTCTTCGCCGACGATCTGGTAGGTCGATTTCTTTTCGGTTTCGAGATCTTCGTACTCAACGGTGGCGCCGAACACAACCTTGCCATCGGAGCTGATCGTTTTCGGGTCAATGATCTGCGCGTTGCCGAGCTTGCCTTCGATCTCCTGAATGCGGCCTTCGATGAACGACTGCTTTTCTTTCGCCGCGTCATATTCCGCGTTTTCGCTGATGTCGCCCTGCAACCGCGCCTCGCCGATCGCACGCGAGGTCTCGATGCGATCAACCGTTTTCAGGCGGTGCAACTCGGCCTTGAGTTGTTCTGCACCGGTTTTTGTAAGGGGAATCGTGCTCATGTCGTTCTCTGCTCTACCAAAAAATAAGGCCCACCGATTTCGCTCTCGGCGGGCCAAATGCGTTAACAGGTTTACTGTACTACAACTTCCGTCAGAAGTGATTGCAGCGAATAGGGGGTAAGCTCCGGGCCGTCCTGGATGCCCATTGCGGCGGCTTTGGCCCCGGCCATCGTGGTGTAAATCGGCAATCGCGCAGCCAGTGCCGCACGGCGGATGTAGGAGCTGTCGGCCACGGCGCCGCGCTTCTCTTCCACCGTGTTGATGACCAGTGCGATCTGCCCGTCCTTGATGGTGTCGACGATGTTGGGACGACCTTCCTGCACCTTCTTGACTGTTTCCACCGGTACGCCGGCAGCCGTGATCGCCGCACTGGTGCCCTTGGTCGCCATCAGGGTGAAACCGGCGTCGTGCAGGATACGCGCGACTTCGGCCACCTTCGGCTTGTCGCCATTTTTCACCGAGAGGAACACCTTGCCCGACGTCGGCAAACGGGTACCGGCCGCGAGCTGCGATTTCTCGAACGCTTCGGCGAAGCTGTAGCCGACGCCCATCACTTCACCGGTCGATTTCATCTCGGGGCCGAGGATGGTGTCGACGCCGGGGAACTTGTTGAACGGGAACACCGCTTCCTTCACCGAGAAGTACGGCGGCAGCGCTTCGCCGACGATACCCTGCGCCTTGAGCGACTGACCGGCCATGCAGCGCGCGGCAATCTTGGCGAGCTGACGTCCAGTGGCCTTGGACACGAACGGCACGGTACGCGACGCGCGCGGGTTCACTTCGAGCACGTAGACAACATCCTGTCCG
>CAYMSY010000308.1:0-4240 GCA_964393195.1 uncultured Alcaligenaceae bacterium
ATCGACGCGCCGATCAAGACGTATTCGACCGGCATGGTGGTGCGCCTCGGCTTTGCGCTGGTGACGGCGCTGAAGCCCGATCTGCTGATTACCGACGAGGTGCTCGCGGTCGGCGACGAGTCGTTTCAGAACAAATGCATCACCTGGATGGAGCGCTATCTAGCCGAGGGTGGCACGCTGCTGCTGGTTTCGCATTCGCTTTATCACGTAAAAAAGCTCACGCAGCGCGCGGTGTGGCTCGATCACGGCGCGATGCGCATGATTGGTAGCGCGAGCGACGTGGCCGTTGCCTATCAGGCGTTTCACGAGGCGAAACAGGCGGGGGCAAAACAGGCTGCTGTGGCGATTGATGAGTCTGCGCTTGGTGCCTATGCGGTGACCGCGTTGCACATTGAACGCTCTGATGCCGACGGTTTGTGCGTCACCGGTGCCGTCAAGAGTCGCGACGGCCGGCGCCCGCATGTGGCGCTTGGCATTGTGCGCATGGATGGTTCACCGGTTTATGGAACGACGTCGGAAATCGATGCTGTGGAGCTGATCAGCACCAGCGGCGGCTTGTTTGAGTTTGCGCTCACTTTCTCTGATTGGCGCCTGTTACCTGGAGCGTACAAGCTGCGGGCGCATGCGCTGGATCCGGAAGGCATGCGTGTTTACGACACCGTGGAGCGCGATTTCACGGTCGCAGGCGATTCGCGCGAGCTCGGTCTGGTGCGCTTGCCGCACCAGTGGAAGTAAGCAGCTTTTCACTGAAAAGCGCACTCACAATGGGCTCGACGTTACAAATTGACATTTATCGACTTTTAGCAAATCGTCACTGCAAGCCCTACGAAATGGTCATTGTGACGCAAAGTTATTAATGCCATCTGACCGTTTACTCCTCAGAATTGACCATTTGTGCGTTGCAACAAAGTCTTCTAACTGACTATAATTGTGGGCTTTGTTCGATTGGCATCAGGCAACTGGGGCCGGCAACAAGAAACTACAGGAAGCCAGCGGGCCTTGAATCTTCGGGTCGGCCGTTCGTGGAAATCTCTTCTCGCCGCACCATCATGTTGAATGAAATCAGTCTGCAAAACCCGACCATTCAGCGAATGCTGTACATACAGCTCGCCATAACGGTCGTGTTCGCTGTGATAGCGGGGTTCATCTCGGGGGAGCATGGAGCGGTTTCCGCCATTCTGGGCGGCTTGACCAATGTGTTCGCCTCACTGATCTTCGTCTTCGTGGCAAATTTTGGTTTGAGCCACTCGACGGGAACCGGCCTCTGGCCGTTGCTTCGGGCGGAGATCGTGAAGCTGGTGTTTATTGCCGTTCAGCTCGGTGTAATCATCAAGTTCTACGATGCGCTGGTCATTCCGGCGATGTTTACGACATTTTTGGTGACTTTGCTGGCATGGCGGGCAACGCTGTTCTCCACGGCTGGCAAATAACAAACAGAACAACTGACTAGCAAGACGTAACCCGAGAACCCTTTATGTCCGAAGCCAGCCAAGCGGCGCAATCGCCCACCGAATACATCCAGCACCATCTGACCAACCTGCACGGCATGGTCGGTGGCAGCGAAGTCAATATTGATACGGTGGTCATGGGCTGGCTGCTCGGTGCCCTGGTGTTCGGCGTGCTGTGGATCCTGTCGCGCGGCGTCAAGGCCGACGGCGTCCCGGGCAAGGCGCAGGCCTTCTTCGAGCTGCTCTACGAATTCGTCGACAGCCAGGTCAAGGACATGTTCCATGGCGACCGCCGCTGGATCGTCGGCGTCGCGTTTACCGTCTTCGTCTGGATTCTGGTGATGAACTCGGTGAAGTTCATTCCGGTCGATTTTGTCGGCGTCGCAACGCACTCGTTCGCGCACGCATGGAAGCCGGTTGCTACGGCCGATCTCAACACCACACTCGCGATTTCGCTTTCGGTCATCCTGCTGGTGATCGTCGAGAGCATCAAGGCCAAGGGCCTTGGCGGCTATATCCACGAGCTGACCATGACGCCCTTCCACGGCGGCAACATCATCGCCAAGATCGTGCTGTTCCCGATCAATTTCCTGTTCCAGATGATCGAACTGCTGTCGAAGCCGCTGTCGCTCGCGTTGCGTCTGTTCGGCAACATGTACGCCGGCGAAGTCATCTTCCTGCTGATCTCGCTGCTCGCTGCAGCCGGCATCGGTGGTGTCCTCTTTGGCGCCGTGCTGCATGCCGGCTGGGCCATCTTCCACCTTCTTGTTGTACCGCTACAAGCGTTCATTTTCATGATGCTTACGGCCGTTTATCTCGCAATGGCCCACGAAGGCCACTAGCCGTCGAATAGTCAAACAGTCAACCGCTTTTCTTTACTACTTTATCTCTACCTGAAAGGAAACAAAATGGAAGTCATTCAAAAAATGATGGTTATCGCCTCGGTGCAGGGCTACACAGCCATCGCAGTGGGCATCATCATCGGCCTCGGCGCGCTCGGTGCCTGTATCGGTGTGGGCGTCATGTGCTCGAAGTTCCTCGAGTCGGCCGCCCGTCAACCTGAACTGATCCCGCAACTGCAAGGCAAAGTGTTCCTGCTGCTCGGCCTGATCGACGCGTCGTTCATTATCGGTGTCGGTATCGCGATGTTCCTCGCGACCAACAACCCGCTGCTGAACGCACTCCAGAACGTCAAGTAACGACGGCCTTTGCAATCATTTTGCAAAGTCCTTTTGTAACCCTCTACATCGGAGTCGCCGCATGAATCTCGGCATGACGCTCCTGCTGCAAGGCATCGGCTTTTTCATCTTTTTGTTCGTCGTCTACAAATTCGTGTTGCCGCCACTGGCTGACGCGGTAGAAGGTCGTCGTCGCCAGATCGCCGACGGCCTCGCCGAAGCCGAAAAGGGCAAGGCCTCGCTGGCAACGGCACAAAAGGAAGTCGACAAGATCATCGCTGAGGCCAAAACCAAGGCCGCTGACATCGTCGCAACCGCTGAAAAACAGCGTAACGCGACGATCGAAGCCGCCAAGGGCGAAGCCAAAGCTGCCGGTGATCGTGAAAAGCAGATGGCCGCAGACGAAATTGCGCAGCTGTCGGTAAAAGCAAAGGAAGAGCTGCGTGACCGCGTGGCCGATCTCGCCGTGGCAGGTGCCCAGCGCATCCTTTCCCGCGAAATCAATCCGCAGGTCCACTCTGATTTGCTGAATCAGTTGAAGGCCGAGCTGTAACCATGGCCGAACTCGCCACCATCGCCCGTCCGTACGCAGAGGCAGCTTTCTCGCTCGCGCGCGAAGGCGGCGCGTTGCCAAAGTGGGCGGATACGCTCGCTACGCTTGCGGCGGTCTCTGCCGATCCGAAAGTGTCCGCAGCCGTCGACAATCCGAAGCTCTCGCAGGAGCAGAAGCAGTCGATGTTCACCACACTGCTCGGCGACAAGCTTGATGTCGCGACGACAAGTTTCATCAAGGTACTGCTTGATGCCGACCGCGTGAAGCTGTTGCCGCAGATCAACGAACACTTTCAGGCGCTGAAGCGTGACAACGACAACGTGGCACGTGCCACCATCGTGTCCGCATTCCCGCTCACGGATCAGCAGCGCGACGAACTGAAAGGGGCGCTTGCCAAGCGCTATGGCCGTCAGATCGAAACAGCGGAAGAAGTCGACACCGCACTGCTGGGTGGCGCCAAGATTATCGTCGGCGATCAGGTCATTGATCGCACCGTGGTTGGCCAATTGAACAAGATGTCACGCCAGATCAAGGCGTAGCGTAAACACATAACAAACCTCCGGCTCTGGAGAAAAAGTAATGAATTTGAATCCCTCTGAAATCAGCGAACTGATTAAAGCCAAGATCGCGAATCTCGATGTTGGCAACGAAGTGCGGACCCAGGGCACGGTGGTCTCGGTGACCGACGGCATCTGCCGCGTGCATGGCCTCGCCGACGTGATGCAAGGCGAAATGCTTGAATTCCCCGGCAACACGTTCGGCCTCGCGCTGAACCTTGAGCGTGGCTCGGTCGGCGCCGTGATTCTGGGCGCCTACGAACACATCACCGAAGGCGACACCGTCAAGAGCACGGGCCGCATTCTGTCGGTGCCGGTCGGCCGCGAACTGATTGGCCGCGTCGTCAACGCACTGGGCGAACCGGTCGACGGCAAAGGCCCGATCAACGCCAAGGAAACTGACGTTATCGAAAAGGTCGCGCCTGGCGTGATCGCGCGTAAATCGGTGTCGCAACCAGTGCAAACCGGTCTCAAGTCGATCGACTCGATGGTCCCGGTCGGCCG
>CAYMSY010000309.1:0-495 GCA_964393195.1 uncultured Alcaligenaceae bacterium
GCCTTCCGCTGCGTACTTGTGCTCCGGCGTTTTTCCAAGGGCTTGGCAAAAATCCTCCTGGTGGAGGCGATAATAGGCGCCGCTGGCATCCCGGTGCCGATCATAACGCGTGACGAGGAGGTACGGCCGCCCCTCGACAAGGCGCAGCGCAGCGGGTGCGACATCCAGCCCTACCGCATGTGCGAGGCTCATTGCGAAGACTTCGTTCTCCGTCGAGGCAGGATAGTCTTTCATCGGCGGCTTCAGGATGTGCGTCGTTGGTTGTCCCGGAGCCGGCAGGGCGATACGATCCCCGATAAGCACAACCGGCACCTTCGCCTGGGCCCCCGCTAAGGACAGCCGGACCTTCTTCTCGCCCGCCAGCAGCGGCCTCTTCGGAAGATCGTCCAGGAGCCCAACCAATTCCGCATCCGACAATGCAGCGGTTGCGATGGCGCCATCGTAAACGGGCGGCGTCTGCCCCCTGGGCCAAAGCGTCAGTGCTCCGGCAACATC
>CAYMSY010000309.1:505-3261 GCA_964393195.1 uncultured Alcaligenaceae bacterium
CCGGACGTGCGGCCGATCGACGCGCCGTCCGCCTTTCGCGAGGAGTGGCAGATCGAACAGAGCCATGTCGCGCTTTATTCCGGCAACATCGCCGCCAAGTTCTTGCAGCAATTTGAAGTCGTTGGTCTTGCTGACACCGAGATTCCGGGCCACGCGGTCAAGCACCCCTGCCTCGGGTAACAGGCCGGCGAAGAATGGGCGCACCTTGGAGCGGGTGAACGCGTCTTCCTGCTTAGGCAGCCAAGCGGATATGGACTGGCAGTCCGGATCGGTGACCCAGTTTTTCTCATAGATGAATCCGATATCGCCATTGTCATCGAGGAGAAACTCTCCCGCAATACGATCCCGCCACCAGACCGACAATGCCGCCCTCACCGCGCATCCCCTTGGTCGTTCATGGGATCATCAAGCCTCAACACCAACCCCAGGGCGCTTATGACTTCAATGACCTTACCGATCTGAGCCGTTGGCTTGCCGTTTTCGAGTTCAACGATGAAACGCAGCCCAACATTGGCCGCGCCAGCAAGTTCGTCTTGGCGTAAGCCCTGCCGCTTGCGGGCTTCGCGGACAACGTGCCCGATATGATCAATCGTCCTTACGATAGCCATCTAAATATTCCCGATCAGGATATTTTACCCCAGTTGTTCTCATGGGGCAATTTATTTACCGAACAGTAAAATTTGCATATTTTCTCTGAAAATCAATATTTATTTTACCGGTCGGGAATAATGTAGCCGAACTGCGCCCTTTGGGGCATTTTTTCCCGATCGGGATATGGAAATGCTGATCTTGCATAACGGATCAGGTTCTTTTCCAATTGGTTTGTTGATTATTGCTCGGAAGTGAGCGCCTCTAAGCGCTTCTTGTCGGCGTCAACCGGCAGGTATCGGCCAATAATACGCAGCGTGACCATGTGTGCGGCGAGCTTATCGACCTACAGTTTGAGCGCGACAAGCGGGAGCTTGCCCGTCTCAAGGTTGGCTATCTCAGCCCTATAGACTTCGAACAAAAGCTCGCTCAAACGTGACCAGCTAAACTCGGTGTCCGTCAAACCAGGCACAGGCCAGTACGCCGCCACAGACTTTAGTAATTCATTGGCTATAGCGCACGAGCTGTGTAGTTGCTTTGCCGTGGATAGCAGCGGGCCTAACTTTGTTTTTTGTTGCATGGACGACATAAGACAGGCAGTCCTGAGTTGTCGCCATTTGAGTAGGATACTATGCCGAGCTATGTCCGTCGTCGTTTATTAAGTGTGCGCGAATTCGCGGCGACCGAGCTTGATCTCCTGCGCCGGATTGAACCCGTCTTTAACTTACCAGTTCTGGACGAGTTGCGCCATTTTGTCGATTTCCACCAGTATGCCTTTCTGGGGCTGGATATCGACGGGAACTCGACGGGACAGGATGTAGTGCTAGCCACCGACATGGGGCACGAAATCTGTGATGATTATATCGGGCGGTGCCTTTACAAAATCGATCCGCTGACACTTGCGGCAACCCGTGAAAGGCCGAATGTCTCATGGCATGATCTTTCGGAGGACGTGACAGGGACACCGCATTTAGCGCCATTACGGAATCTTCTTCTGCGGTTTCAAATCCGGCCGCGCACAATCTTCACTTTTTGGAACGAAAATCGACAACCGACCGGTGCGGCAATATTCACTCGGGAAAAACCTTTCACAACCCATGAAAGGGCCTTGCTGCAGTGGACAAGTGAGAAGCTGCACGAGGATCTGTCCGGTCCCGTGCTGAGAGCCTTTAACGCCCAAATCGGATTGAACCAGACCGAGCAGCGATGCCTTGAACTGGCCTCGCGTGGTATGACCAGCGAAAAAATTGCCAGAGAACTGGGGGTTCACCCTGAATCAATCAACAGTGCGTTCAAACTGGCCACCCGCAAGATCGGCGCGCGTAATAGGCCACATGCTGTAGCTGATGCGATCCGGCTTGGTATCATCGCCTGATGAATTTGCCCTGCCCATCCTTCTGGACGGGTCAATAGATGATTAGCCTAAACTAATCATCAAAGTCAGAAGCGGGGGCAACTATGTTCCGCTTACAGCCTTATGAGCTGATTTTCAGACCATAGCGTTGAGGGTAACACTGACCTAAAAGTCAGCTCACTCAAATATGAATCCGGTTAGAAAAAGCCCCCTCAGGCCGCTTCAAGCTGATCCATCTCTCGCTTCACTGTACCAGAGGCGTCGGAGACCTCACCGAAAATGGTGCTCACTTCGTTTAAGCTGAAATTGATATCGTTCACCGCGGTAACAGCGGATTGCATGTTTCGGCTGATTTCATTTGTTGCTGCAGTTTGCTGTTCCACGGTTCCTGCAACAGACGTGACACTCGCCAGCATTTCCTCCATCAGGGATGAGATAAGCTCCAACGCGTCCACCACATCAATTGTTACGGACTGCATGGTGGCAATCTCACTGGAAATGGTTTTTGTGAAACTGGCTGCCTGATTGGCTAACTGCTTGACTTCGGCCGCCACAACTGCAAAGCCGCGACCAGCTTCGCCCGCTCGCGCCGACTCGATGGTGGCGTTCAGCGCCAGAAGGTTGATCTGGCCAGCAATTTCCTGAATCGTCGTGACGACATTTGTCATTGACGATGCTGACTGGTTGAGTTTGTCCGCTGAATGGCTGGCCGTTTCCGTCTGACGCGTCACTCGCTCAACGCTTTCGCGGGCATGGCTCATGCTCATCGAAATATCCAGAACGCTTTGGCTTAGCTCTTCGGATGCAGCGGCCA
>CAYMSY010000309.1:3271-4211 GCA_964393195.1 uncultured Alcaligenaceae bacterium
AGAAGAGGCAATATCGGCCCGGTGGCTGGCATCGGTAATGCGCGCGACGACCTCGCCGAGATTGCGGTTGAGTTCAGCGGCCCGGAGGCGGCGCTTAACGGCCACTGTGACATCCATGGCAAACTTAACGACCTTGACCAGTGCCCCGGTGTCGTCGAAGATCGGATTGTAGGTGGCTTGGAGGTAGATCTCCCGCCCGCTTTTGTCGATGCGCCGATATTCGTCCGACTGATATTCGCCGCGCTGCAGGGCGGCCCAAAACGTCTGATACGCAGGGGAATTTGTTAATGCAGTGTCACAGAACAGTTTGTGATGCTGCCCCTTAACCTCCACCAGACTATATCCAACCGCATTTAAGAAGTTTTGATTAGCGGTCAACACGAGCCCTTCCGGCGAGAACTCAATAACAGCCTGAGCGCGATCAATAGCAGCCATCTTGCCTATAAAGTCCAACTCACGGATTTTATTACTGGTAATATCGGAGGCGAATTTGATCACCTTGATGATGTGCCCTTGAGTATCGCGAATAGGATTATAGGTGGCTTGCACCCAGACGACCTTGCCGTCCTTACCAAAGCGCTTGAAGGTATCGGATGCGAATTCCCCCCGGCCTAGACGCGTCCAGAACTCACGATAAGCGTCTGTTCTCACGTAGGCGGGATCGCACAACAGACTATGATGTTTGCCTTCAAGGTCGCGCTGGCTGTAACCCAGAGCCCTTTGGAAATTGTCGTTGGCGGTAATGATCCGGCCATCGGGCGTAAACTCTATCACCGCTTGAGAGGCATGGAGCGCGGCGACAATGGCTTTATCATCGGAATGTCTGGCAGATTTGAAAAACATGACATCCTGTCCGGGGTTGAGCGTCTACGCAACAGCTTTACATCACCAAGGTTAATGCCAAATTAATTCTTTTAGCCAAAAATGGCGCCCGGCCGCG
>CAYMSY010000310.1:0-2155 GCA_964393195.1 uncultured Alcaligenaceae bacterium
CTTGTTGGTGACGGTCTGGATGCTCGCGTCTTATCGCACGCCAGACACGTCAAGTACACCGGCTGACAACGCCACGGCCACGCGGCAGTACATCCTCCAGCGACCGTTCGACCCCGCTGGTTGGCTTGCGTTGGCCGGGAGTACGATGGGCAATGCACCCACTATTCCATCCGTTGCGCGCAAAATCATCGAGAGCAGCCAGGTCCTCGGTCCGGTCGATCCACAGGTGCTGCGCGCACGTGCGCTGGTGGCATTGCGAAGCGGGAACGTATCTTCCGGCCTCGAGCAAGTGGCGAACATAGCGACGCTATTTCCGGCAGAGCGAGGCGACGCGTTCGCAACCATGAAAACGTACGTGCGTGATCCGGTGTGGGAACCATTTATTGGTGCACGGTTGCGTCGTGGATGGCCGGAGGTGGACGATTTCGTCGCGCAAACCTGTGCGAGCGATACTTCTCTCGCCGATCTGCTGACGCTTGTGCAACAAGTAACCCGTGTGCAGCCACTGCGCGATGATGTGGTCTCCTGCGTAGGCAACAGGGCGATCGCGCAAAATTCGGTGCCGACGGCTTACTGGGTATGGCTGAACGCTTCACGAAATGTGCCGAAATCGCTGGGAAATGTATTCAATGGCGATTTCGAGCTACCTGCGGCGCAACGCCTGTTCGACTGGCGGCTGGCCGCCGGCGGTGAATACCGTGAAGGTTTTTCCGCCAGCATCCGCACGGACGATGCCCGGAGTGGTCACGGCAGCATTCTCAGCATTCGATTTAATCGTCGCCCGCTCCGCTTGCCGATCGCCCAGCAGTTTCTGGCGCTGGCGCCGGGTCACTACTCCCTGACCTATTCGTTACGGGAGACTGGCCTGAGCGCACCGGGAGCCGTAGCCTGGACCATCAAGTGCGTCCCACCCACGGAAACACCCGCAATGAGTGTGGCAACAACCCGGGCAAGCACTGACGGCTGGTCAATCAGACGTCAGGAGGTCACCATTCCGCCGTCCTGTACCGGTCAGGTACTTGATCTGGAAGTCGGCACCCGACTCCAGATGCTGCAGGGACTGCAGGGAACGGTGATGTTCGATGACATCAGCATCGTACGGATTTAGCGACCATTGGTCCGATAACGGTTGATTCTGCAGGCCTCAGTCAGTAAACTAAGGGCAATATTTCGGTAACGCGAGGGCGATTGATGGGACGAGCTGGAAATTGGGCGGTTGGCATTGTTGGCTTTGCGCTGGCATCTGTCGTTGCCGCACAAGGGACTCGTCTCGCCTGTGACGACCCGAGCACCGCAAAGAGCGAAACAATCGCCGAGTTACGTGATGTGCAGGGCAACGTGCTGATCAGCGACGCTGTCGGCATGACCTCAGGGACCGAGAAACAGCGACTGAGGAATATGGTGCGGGTCACCACCACGTCTCGCGCAGGCGCCGTCGTGGCTTTTGACTGCGGCTGCGAGGTCAAGCTCAAGGAAAATGAGCGTCTGGACGTTGAAGCGCCGCGAGCCTGTGCAGCGCTGCTGGCGGCCGTCCAGCCAGTGCCCATCGGAACCCCGATCGGCGCGGTAGCGCCCGTTGCTGGCGGCATTTCGACTACGACTGGCGCCCTCATCGCGACAACGGTCGGCGTTGGCGCTTACCTTTTGTATCGAGACAACAGGAACGTTAGCCCCAATTGATGCGGCAAACCGCCCGCGATCTGCTCGAAAAAGCCCTGGCCCTTGCGCTGGGGCTTTTTCTTTTGCTGACGCTGTTTCGCGGCGGAAACACCGATCTGGCCATGCGGCTGGCGGCCGGCGGTGGCGTGGCTCTGCTGCTGCTCGGTAGCCTGCTCACCGTTGCGGCCTTGCCTGCCGTCCCCAAACCTGCCGCCGCTCTGCTGTTTTTCGTTGCTGCCTTGTTGCTGCTGCTGTGCGTGGGTGCCTTTGCCTTGCTCCCCGTCGCCGCGAGCTCATGGCTGCAGCTACCGGGACGCGGGGCGTATGCCGACGTCGTCGCCTTGTTCCCACATGTGCATCAAGCCGTTCATGCCATCCCCAACACGTCATCCATGCCAAACAAGCCGTGAGGCTGATGGGCCAGGAAGCGAACAGCGCGCAAGCTACCTTGTGCGTAAGTGGCACGGCTGGAAGACTTGTGGGTGATTTCAATGCG
>CAYMSY010000310.1:2165-4182 GCA_964393195.1 uncultured Alcaligenaceae bacterium
TCGCCTTGTTGGCCCAGCCCGATTTCGCCGTTTCGACACTTTCGTTGTCGGTTGACCCGACAGGCACGAAACGAGCGCTTTTGGCGCTGGCGCCCTGCGTGGTGATTGCCCTGGCCACCAACCTGCTGGCACGACGGTCCCTGCTGCGTGTCCTGGGGGCATTTGCACTGCTGGCGACACTGGAGGCACTCATCGGCCTGTTCCAGATGGGTTTTCGTGGCGCCTCCTCGTTGTTCATCCTCGACTACGTGGGCCACGCCCGCGCCTCGGGAACCTTCGTAAACAAAAACCACTACGCGACCTTTCTGGCGATGGCGCTGCCGCTGCTCATCTTCCGCGCTGCCGGTCAATATGCCTTTTTCGCTCATCGCAACGACACCAGCGCACTGTCAAACGTCTGGTGGGGCATTGCCGCCGCATTCGTAGCCGCCGCCCTGGTCGCCAGCTTGTCGCGGGCAGGCGTGCTCGCGGGCGGCATCGCGGCGGCGGTAGCGCTGGCGCTCTGCGCAACACGGCTGCAATGGCGGTCGCGTCGGGTTGCCCTGCTGATAGCCATCGCCCTCGCGGTGCTTGCGATCGGGTTGGCGTCGGTCGCTGGTCTGGTGCCGCTGATGCGTTCGGTGACCGGCGGTGGACTCGGTGACGGGGCGTCATCGCGCTTCCTCATGAACTCGCACACATGGACCGGCGTGACCGCCTTTTTCCCGCTCGGGGCGGGTCTTGGCAGCTATTCCATCGCGTTTCAGCGATTCCAGACGCCACAGTTGCTTGGATTTGTCGAGTACGCGCACAACGACTACCTGCAACTGCTGTTCGAGACCGGTGCTGTCGGGATTGTGATCCTGCTGTTGTTGGCGGCGGCGGCCTGCCTCGCGGGTCGCTCGCTGTGGCGCGCGCGCGGTGGAAGCGAAAGATTGCCCGCCGCGCTGGCCTGCTATCTCGGCGCGCTGGCGTTTGCGATTCACGCCTGGTTTGATTTTCCGTCGCATATTCCGGCAACGGCCATGGTTGCGACGCTGCTTTTTGCAGCCTCAATGAGTAACGAGCTGCTGGTCGTACCACGCCGCAAGTTGCCGGGAAAGGCCACGCACGCACCGCTGTTGCGAAAGGCACGCCCCAACCCTGCGCCGGGTATCGATCCAGCGCCTATCTGAGTCCTACCGGTCCCCGGACGACTGACGTCGCGCGGCCTGCATCGAGCGGAACAATCCGCGAAAAATATCGACTTCTTCCCGTTCGAGCTTCGTGCGGTTAAACAGCCGTTGCAACCGGGGAAACAGTCGTTTCGGATTATCCGGATTGAAGAAACCGATATCGGTCATGGCCTCGCGCATGTGCACGAACATGGCTTCAATCTCGGCCTGAGTCGCGAGCTGAAACTCCGGCGCCTTGTGCCCCGTAACCTGCCCCGCAGCGACGCGCAGTTCGTAGGCGAACACCTGCACGGCACTGCCCAGATTGAGCGAGGAATAGTCCGGATTGCTGGGGATGAAGGCCAGTGTCTGGCAAAGCCCGACTTCGGCATTGGTCAATCCGCTCATTTCGCAGCCAAACACGATGGCGACCTTGCCCTGTGGAGTGGTCTCGACGAGGCGCGTGCTCGCGGTACGCGCGTCGCACACCTCGCCGACAAAATCACGGCCGCGCGCGGAGCTTCCGACCACATAGACGCAGTCGGCGATTGCCGCCTGCAAGGTAGTGAACACCTCCGCCTGATCGAGTACGTCGGTAGCGCCGGACGCCCTCGCACTGGCGATTTCACTGGGAAAAACGTCCGGATTGACCAGGCGCAACGACTTCAGGCCCATCGTTTTCATCGCTCGCGCTGCGGCACCGATGTTTCCGGGATGCGAGGTGTGAGACAGCACGACGACAATCCGGTCGAGCGGACTAAAATCGGCAACTACCGGCCTGATGTCTGCGGCAACGCTTTGGCTCTGGCTCACACGCTCTTTTCCATTATTCGAAGTCTTCTATGCACCCGATGCTCAATACGGCGGTCAAAGCCGCACGCGAC
>CAYMSY010000311.1:0-3026 GCA_964393195.1 uncultured Alcaligenaceae bacterium
CGAACGCTTCGACAATGTCGCTGTCGTTCTTGATCATGGTGACGGAGACGAGTTTCATCGGGCTAAATCGGCTTGCTTGGATGGACAGCGAGTTTACGGGCTGGGCAGGACGACGCTTTCGCGCCCGAAGATGCACCGCGACGGGCGTTCACGGCAAAGACGTTAGACGCTCAGTCAAGAACTAAGAGCGTGAGGAGCGCTTGAATGGTTGATTCCTGCCATGGCGAAAGAGCGTCATGCCGGGCGATCACGTACCAGTCAACTTTTTGGTTAAACATATTATCTATGCGGCCTACAAGCAAATAACAGAGAAAGTCGACTTTCAGCATTTACTGCTCAGTACCCTCTTAAAATAAGGCATATTCCACAAAGCTATTAGTCATTTGAGCGCGAAAAAAGGCACCCGAAGGTGCCTTTTTCTCATCTGGAAAACGCTCGCGATTACGAGCCGCCGCCTGATACTTTGGCGAAGCGCGCTTCCGGACGGTCATCCGAGCGGTGGATGGTCGTGACTTCCTTCTTCATCGCCCACGGACGGATCTGGTGATGCAGCGTCACGTAGTACGACTCTTCCTTGGTGCGCTCGAGTGCACGGCGGATCAGCGCGTTGCGCTTGGTCACGTCCGGCTCGGTCTTCAACTGATCGATGATGGCATCGAGGCGGGTGTCGCTCATGCGGCCGAGGTTGAAGTTGCCGTCAGCGCCGGTCGTCTTGGTGCGCACCAGTGATTGCAACGAGTACAGCGCGTCGTAAGTCGCAACGCCCCAGCCCAGCATGTAAACGCTGGTGTCGAAGTTCTGGATCTTCGCGATGTAGGGCGCGAAGTTCATCGAATTCAGCTTCGGCTTGAGGCCGATCTTGGCCCACATGGCAACGATCGCCTGGCAGACCTTTTCGTCGTTGACGTAGCGGTTGTTCGGGCAGTCAAGCGTCAGCTCGAAGCCGTTCGGATAGCCCGCTTCAGCCAGCAGCTTCTTGGCTTTTTCCGGGTTGTAGTCGGCCTTGTCGATATCGTTGCTGTGGCCGTTCACGCCCGGCGCCACCATGATGCCCGCCGGAACCGACAGGCCGCGCATGATGGACTTCTGGATCGCATTGCGGTCCACGGCGAGCGACAGCGCTTCACGAACGCGCTTGTCCTTGAACGGGTTCTTGCCCTTGATGTTGGTGTACTTCGCCTCGTCGCTGAACTGATCCATGCCAAGGAAAATGGTGCGTACTTCGATGCCTTCCATCACGCGCAGCTTCGGATCCTTTTTCAGGCGCTCAACGTCCTGCGGCGGGACTTCGGTGACCAGATCGACGTCACCGGCGATCAGCGCCGAGATGCGTGTGGCATCAGCCTTGATCGGCAGGTAGGTGTAGGAGGTCACGTTGCCGTCTTTCTTGCCCCACCAGTTCGGGTTGTCCGAGAACTCGATCTTCTGTTCCGGCGCCCAGCCCTTCCACATGTACGGGCCGGTGCCCATCGCGTTGCGCGCGGCGTAGGTGTCTTCCTTCGCCTTGTAGTCCTGAATATTCGTGACCTTGTTTTTCTCCGCCCAGGCCTTGCTCATGATGCGGAAGTCGATGATGTTGCGCAGCAGAATGGGATTCGGTGCCGGCATGATGAAGTCGACGGTGTAGTCGTCAACCTTCTTTACTTCGCCGATACCTGCCACGTAAATCTGCATCGTGCCCTGCGGCTGCTTGATGCGGTTGAAGCTGAACACCACGTCGTCGGCCGTAAAGTTGGAGCCGTCGTGGAATTTCACGCCCTTGCGCAGATCGAAGCGAACCTGTGTCGGCGAGATATAGGTCCATTTCGTGGCGAGTGCAGGCTCTACTTCAAACTTCGCGTTGTAACGCGTCAATCCTTCATACACATGCATGAGGATCGCGTTGGTGGTGGCGTGATTCTGTGAATGCGGATCGGCGGTCAGAATGTCATTCTGCGCCGCGCCCTTGAGCGCTGCCGCGCTGGCGATGGATACGGACGCACCGATGGCGAGTGCGACCACAAGTCGTTTCAAACTGTACATGAACATCTCCGGAAAACTAAGCCCTCAAATTTACTGTAAGTGAACGGTTGCCGCGTCGGCGATTGGCTCAGGGTTATCCCGGTAAACGCTCGCCGAAAGCGGATACACTCCCAGCGGTCGATTACAAAGGGAGGTGACCGATGCAGATCGGTGTCATCAAGGAGACGGCAGCGGGGGAGACGCGTGTCGCTGCTACGCCGGAAACGGTCAAGAAAATGGCCGCCATTCCCGGCATCACGGTGGTCATTGAATCCGGAGCCGGTGCGGCGTCCAGTTTGCTGGACGATGCTTACACGGCGGCCGGGGCGACGGTCAGAACCAGCGCTGGCGAGGTGCTTGCCAGCAGCGACATTGTGCTGAAAGTGCGCGGTCCGAGTGAAGGCGAACTGTCTTCAATCAAGAGCGGCGCCAATGTGATCGGCCTGCTTAATCCGTTTAACGCGGATGGCATCGCAGCGATCAAGGCGAAGGGGGTCAATGGCTTCTCGATGGACAAGGCGCCGCGCACCACGCGAGCGCAAAGCATGGACGTGCTGTCTTCGCAGGCAAATATCGCGGGTTACAAGGCGGTGATCCTCGCGGCGAACCACTACCCGAAATTTTTTCCGATGCTGATGACGGCTGCGGGCACGGTCAAGGCCGCCCGTGTCGTTATCCTGGGTGTTGGCGTAGCCGGACTTCAGGCGATCGCCACTGCAAAGCGGCTGGGCGCGGTGATCGAAGCGTCCGACGTGCGCCCTTCGGTCAAGGAGCAGGTCGAATCGCTCGGCGCGAAGTTCATCGACGTGCCGTACGAAACCGATGAGGAACGTGAAACGGCACAAGGTGTCGGCGGTTACGCCAAACCGATGCCGGAAAGCTGGATGGCGCGGCAGCGCGCCGAAGTCGCCAAGCGCGTGGCGATGGCCGACATCGTGATTACGACAGCGCTGATTCCGGGACGTCCGGCGCCGGTACTGGTGACAGAAGACATGGTCAAGGCGATGAAACCGGGCTCGGTGCTG
>CAYMSY010000311.1:3036-4179 GCA_964393195.1 uncultured Alcaligenaceae bacterium
TTGCGCTGCCGGCGTACACGCTGCTCGGCACGCAGGGGCACGCCCATGCCCAGATTTTCCAGGTGCAGTGCACGGTCGACGAATTGAATATCCGTACTGCGGGACAGGGTTCGAACCGGCGCGCGGCGGAGCAGGGCGGCAATTGTCCGCTGACCGTGCGCGACGAAGTGGTGCAGAAGCACGGTGTCACGCTGGTGGGGCATACCAATCTTGCAGCGCTGCTGCCGCAGGATGCGAGCGCGCTTTATTCGCGCAACCTGCTGGATTTCCTGAAATTGCTGGTCGATTTCAAGACGGGAACATTCAGCATCAATCTTGAGGACGACATTGTGGCGGCGACGCTGGTGACGGGAGACAAGAAATGAGCGGCGTAGACCACATCATCATCAATCTGATCATTTTCGTGTTGGCCATTTACGTTGGCTATCACGTCGTCTGGAACGTGACACCGGCGTTGCACACACCGCTTATGGCGGTGACCAATGCGATCTCGGCGATCATCGTTGTCGGAGCGATGCTTGCGGCCGCACTGACTGAAACGACGCTCGGCAAGACGATGGGTGTGCTCGCTGTGGCGCTGGCCGCAGTGAACATCTTCGGCGGCTTCCTCGTGACCAAACGCATGCTGGAAATGTTCAAGAAGAAAGAGAAGAAGACGGAGGCCAGCAAATGAGCATGAACCTCGTTGTCCTCCTCTACCTCGTAGCGTCAGTCTTCTTCATTCAGGCGCTCAAGGGCCTGTCACACCCCACGACGTCGATTCGCGGCAATCGCTTCGGCATGGTCGGTATGGCCATTGCCGCAGTCACAACCTGCGCGCTGATCTATGAACTGTCCAAGGGTTCGGTGATTGGTCTCGGCTATGTGCTAGCGGGGCTTGTCGTTGGTGGTGGTATCGGTGCGGTCATGGCCAAGCGTGTTGAAATGACCAAGATGCCGGAGCTGGTCGCGTTCATGCACAGCATGATCGGTCTGGCTGCCGTATTTATCGCGGTTGCGGCCGTGGTTGAGCCGTGGGCGTTTGGTATCACGGCGAAAGACGGCCTCATTCCCGGCGGCAATCGCATTGAGCTGGCGCTCGGCGCATTCATCGGTGCTATTACCTTCACTGGTTCGGTGATCGCGTTCGGCAAGCTCTCGGGC
>CAYMSY010000312.1:0-2326 GCA_964393195.1 uncultured Alcaligenaceae bacterium
ACGGCAATCGAATTGTCGGCCACTGGCAACCGCGTCGTGTACCTACAGGGAAGCACGCTCTGGAGTGCGCCCGTCGCGACCGCTGGCGCGGCCCTGAACATATCCGACACCATCATCGATGTGACCACTTTCAAAGTGCATCCGACCAACAATCTGGTCCTGCACAACGGCCGAAGTGCTATCGGTGAACCGATCAATGTGTGGCAATCGTTACTAACCGGCGTCTCGCACGTCAGCGTGTCCGGGATGACCAGTGGTGCACGGGCCGCTGTCGAGTATGCGTATGCGCCCGATGCCAGCTACGTGGTGTATCGCGCTGACGCCGATACGGTGGGGCAGAACGAGCTCTACCGCTACACCATTTCGCCGCCCGCGCGGTTCAAGCTCTCGACCACCCTGCAAGCAAACGGCAACGTCACCGACTTCGAGATAAGCCCGAACGTCGCCAACGCCAACGTCGTCTACCGGGCCGACTACACCGTTGACAACCGCTTTGAGCTGCTGTCGGTACCGGCAAGCGGGGGTCCATCGATTCTGGTCTCCGGCTCGCCGGTCACGGGACGCGATGCCTCGCGGCCCAAGTTCTCGCTGAATGGCAATCGGATCTTTTTCCGCTCGAACCGTGACGACGCGAACAAGACCGAACTGTTTCGCGTTCAGGTCGACGGCTCGTCCTTGACCAAGATCGGCGACATCACGGCCACGAGTGGCAGCGTCAACCCCAATTACGAGATCACCCCGGATGGCGTGCGCATCGTTTTTATTGCTGACAGGGCCACCACTGGTGTCAAGGAACTTTACAGTGTTGTCATCAACACGGGCGTCATCAGCAAGCTTTCTTTCGGCTCCTCAGAAAGCACGACCAAATTTGCGATCAGCCCGGACGGAACCAATGTCGTGTTCCTGATTGGCAGTCTCGCGGTGGGCACCAACATGCTGTCCAGCGTGCCCATTGCCGGGGGCGTATCCTCTTGGCCACGGCTCTCTCCGGAGATGACCGGTGCAGCGAGCAGCATCATCGACTTTGCCATCAGCCCTGACAGCCAGCGCGTGGTCTTTCGCGGCGATGCCGAGATTGAAGGGCAAATCGAACTTTGGTCGACCCCGATTGCCGGCGTCCGGCCCGTCAGACTGTCGGGCAGTATGGTGACCGGCGGCAACGTCAGCTACTTCGTCAACAGTCCGGTTGGTGATCAGGTGGTCTTCCGCGCTGACCGGGAATCGCCGGGCGTGCATGAGCTATGGCGCACGCCGTCGACCGGTGGCGGCCCCGCACTCGACATCGACGGCAATGGCGAACTGGACGCAGCGACGGACGGACTGCTGATTTCACGCTGGTTGCTCGGGTTTCGCGGCAACGCGCTGATTGCCAGTGCGGTGGCGACGATCGGTGCCACACGCAACACTGCCCCACTGATCGAAGCCTATCTGCGCGAACTGACCAGCGTGGTGTCTCCGTGACGTCAGGTCGCCGTTAACAATGCGCTCCAGAAACTGACCGTCGCTGGATGATATGCGTATGCGCACGGGAATTTCTGAGTGTGACGCTGATTCACGTGAGGCTAAGTTGATGCCCCGTCGCGCTTGTTGCTCATTTCGACGCGGTCACTGCCTGAGAACAACATGAAACTAATCCCGAGACTCGTGCTTGTCGCCACCACCGCTGCGGTGTCGTTTCCGCTAGCGCACTGGCTCATGGAGACCTTTCATGTTGATTGCGTCCGCGCATCGGCGCCGCGTTTTCAGTGCGTCGTGGAAAGCAGCAAGCGCGGCAGCACACGACTGTTCGTGCTCGATGAAACCTCGCTCAGTAGCGCGCGCACCGACCGCGAAACCCGCATTGATCCGCAGGATCACACGGTGAGCTACTCGTACCACCTGACGCTCGTACAGCCGAAGGGGGCGATCCGCTCACACGGAGGCGATCTGGATGACACCAACGAACGCGTTGCCGAAATAAATGCTTTCCTAAACAATCCTTCGCAACCTTCCGTACGATTCACGCACAACAACCGGACGATGATGCTCATGATGGCGGCACTCATGGTCGCAGCAGTCGCTTTGCTGACTCATGACTTCAGCTACAAGCCGAAATCACTAACTTGAGCACGCCATGCGGATGCGCTCGCCAGTGACACGGATCATCACGGCAGCAATCGGCATCTGCACACTGGCCGTTGCCTATGGCCCGGACATCTCCGTGAACCTGCGCATGATGCTAGGTGAGCACCTGAAAAATCCCGAGTTCAGCGCGGAGCGTCCAGTGGCGCGTTTGACACTTTCGCAGGCGGCGCTGGCGACGGCTTTGTCACGCGGCTGACAGCCG
>CAYMSY010000312.1:2336-4179 GCA_964393195.1 uncultured Alcaligenaceae bacterium
CGTTTGGAGCACCGGTCAGAACCTCAACACCTTCCATGGCAGTGAAGATCAACGGCATCAGCAACAACACGACGGTGAGCGTCAGCGGCGCCCCCAATCCGGCCTACCGCATCTCATCGACCACATTTCTGACGTGTGCCATTCAGGCGTTCACAAGCTCGCCTACTGCCGTGCTGGACAACGGTTACTTCCTTTCACTGCGCAGCCTGAGTTCGTCATTGCCCGATCAGGTGGTAACCGTGACCGTCAGGGTAGGCAGTTCATCCGCGGTTTGGGAGCAATCAACTGGCACTGCGGCATCGACTAACTGCTGACTGGACATTGACCGCGACGGGCTGGTGCAGGCAACGACCGACGGCCATATGCTGGCGCGTGCCATGTTTGGGATGACCGGCACTGCGGTGACCGATGGAGCAATTGGTGCGGGCGCATCACGCACTACGTGGTCAGCAATACGCAACTTCCTGAATACGCGTTGCGGGCAGAATTTCGCGCCGTAGTGATTGGATGGTAACTGCGTGCCTCTCGCATCCAGCGCAGTGGCGCCCGGTTACCCATCACGTGCGCGACCGTACGCCGGCAGACGCATGCGCGACCAGCGCTACGTCAATGTCCGGGCTTTGCGAGTTTTTGCGTAAAGCATGGTGATATCCGAATAATTTTCGTCTCTGAGGGAAGCAACGCCACCATGACCAAATGTCTCGCGCCCGCAATTTCTGTCTTACTGTCCTGCGCACTCGCCGTGTCTTGCGCGTTCGCCGCCACCAGCAAAAGCAGCAGCAAGAGCAGCAGTTCAAGTTCCAGCTCAAGCTCCAGCAGCAAAACCTACAGCAGTTCCGGCAAACAGGTGGCCAAATCTCGCACCAGTGGCAACACCACTCGTCACACCTCGACCACCGGCCGTTCACTGGGCAAATCGACCACGTCCGGCAACACCACGCGCCACGTCAGCGCATCGGGCAAATCAGTCGGCAAGTCGGTCACTTCGGGCAACACGACGAAAACCTACAACGCGCAGGGCAAGATGGTCGGCAAGTCGATCACCAGCGGCAACGCTACCACCCATCGCGATGCGTCAGGCACGAAAACGGGCACGACAAAGCGCAGCTAGTTTCAACGATTTTTCGCATTATCAGCGGCGCCAGCCAATCAATCCTTACCTGGGAGCAAATCCACCATGAAGGCGAATACCTGCTTGCCGAACGCCCGTGGTCTCACGGCGCTTTTATTCAGTGCGTTTTTGCTGACAAGCGTTGGCGCCGAGCCGGTTCGACCTGACGCCGGGAAACGACCACCGGCAAACTTGAAGCTCGATCAGGTGGATTCTGCGACGGGCACGAAGCGCACTGTCGCTCCGGGGAAGATCGAGTACCCGAATGCCCGGACCAAGAGCGGTGATGCAGCCAAATGGGAAGGCCCTGACTTGGACGCTTCGAAGTCCCCTCGTATGAAAAACACGAGAAAAACGGGCGTTACGAATCGCTCCGACGCAATCAAAATAGACCCGATACCCGCCGATCGCTACGCGGACAAATCCACTCAAAAGCAAACAGGCGGAACCGCAGATGGCGGGAAGCGCGCTGACGGATTAGTCACCGAAGTCGGATTTCCCAAAGCGAAATCGACTGCTTCGCCCGCAAACGCCGGTCCACGTGGTGCCAGCAACTGCTATCGAGAAGGAGGCGTGAACGACACCACTCACAGACGCGCTCGCGCGACGGGCTGCTAGCCCCGCAATTCGACCAACGCCGCGTCGAAGCTCGTCTTGTCGGCAAGGGTGAAGCATTTGACGTCCGGCGCAATGCGTTTGACCATGCCCGCTAGTACCTTGCCGGGGCCGCAC
>CAYMSY010000313.1:0-4178 GCA_964393195.1 uncultured Alcaligenaceae bacterium
ACGGCCATTGACATGAGCGGCGAGCCCATGGTGCTTGTGCAAATCATCGACATTTCCGAACGCAAGCGTGCCGAGGACGAGCTGCGGGCAAATCGGCGACTGCTCGAAGTAGTGATCGATGCGATACCAATGTCGATCTTTGCCAAGGACCGGAATTCCAACTATGTCATGGTCAACAAGTACATGGCAGATTTCCATGCACAGACCAAGGAGGCGATGTTGCGCCGGCATACGCTGGATTTGCCGGCGCCTGATACGACGCGCCAAAAGTCTCTCGACGACGACCAGTGGGTATTTTCCCATCAGGCGGTGCTGGATCAACCACTGGCGATGCTGCAGCGCCCGGATGGGTCGTATGTTCCATTCCACAGCATCAAACTGCCATTATTCAGCGATGATGGAGAACTCATCGGTCTGCTCGGCGTAAATCGTGACATCACGGCCGAGCGTCGTGCGCAGGAGGAGCTTCGAGCCAATCGCAGGTTGCTCGAGATTGTCATTGACTCAATACCGATGCTGATCTTTGTGAAGGACCTTCAGGGCCGCTATCTGGTGGTCAACCAGCGAACGGCCGACTTCTATGGCGTGACCAAGGAAGTGATCACCGAAAGCGGGTTGTCGAAGCTGTCGATATCTGACGCCACCCGCAAAAAAGCGCTCGCCGAAGATGCCAGAGTGTTCGCAAGCCGGCAAACGCTGGTGCTGGATGACACCAGCGCCGAGTACGCGGACGGCAACTCGGCACCGGTTCACTCCACGAAGATCCCGTTGTTTGGTGACGATGGCGAACTGGTTGGCGTACTCGGAGTGGTTCGCGACATTTCCGAAGAGCGGCGTGCGGCCGATGAACTACGTGCCGCACAGCGGGCGCTCGAGGAGGCCAACACCACGCTCGAAAAGACCGTCGAGCAGCGTACCGCTGAACTGCGGCGCGCCAACGCCGAACTCGGCGGAACGCTTGAAAATCTTGTGTCGTCGCAGGCGGCGCTGGTTCGCGCGGAAAAGCTCGCTGCGCTCGGACGTCTGGTTGCAGGCGTTGCGCACGAGCTCAACACGCCAATTGGCAATAGTCTGCTGTCAGCCTCGGCACTGGCCGACCGTACGGACGAATTTTCGCGCAGCGTTGCCGCCGATAGCGGATTACCAACGCCCCTATCCATGTTCGTGGACGATACGCGGGAGGCTTCGCAGATTCTGCTGCGCAATCTTGAAAAAGCCGGCGAAATCATCCGCAGCTTCAAACAGGTCGCGGTCGATCAGGCCAGCTCCCAGCGGCGCGCCTTCGTACTCAGTGAGATCGTGGACGAGGTGCTGCTTGCCCATCGCCCCATGCTGCGCGGTGCCCATATTGACGTTATCGCCAATATTCCCGCTGACCTTTGGCTGGACAGTTATCCGGGACCTCTGGGTCAGGTGCTCGGCAATCTGATTACGAATGCCGTACTGCATGGCTATGAGGGCAGGGATCAGGGCGTTGTCGAGATAAGCGCGACTGCCTCTGGCAGTCAGCACGTAGAAATTGCGGTGCACGACCGAGGGTGTGGCATCTCCGAGGAAAACCTGAAACGGGTTTTTGACCCGTTCTTTACGACCAGAATGGGCCGCGGTGGCACCGGGCTCGGGCTTGGCATCTGCCACAACATCGTCACCGAAACGCTGGCCGGAACAATCAATATCGAAAGCGTGCTTGCAGCAGGAACGACGGTCATCACACGAATTCCACTGAAAGCGCCGATCGCTGCCAACGCAACAGTGCTCACCTAATCAGGCAACAGCGATTTCTTCGACCCGATGCCGGAAGTACGTCTATCCGCACCCGGGCGCGATGCAGAGCGACAGCGCGGAAATATCCCGTCACGACGCCGTATTGAAGCCTACGCAGCCAACGCTTGATTAATCAGTGCTTCAACGGAGGCAACAGTCGGACGCTGACCTCGCCCGCCAACGCTCGCGACAAATCCGTCGCCGGTGATACCCACCAGACCCGGTTCGTGATCGCAGTAAATGCCAATAGTGCTGACGCCGAACGCGCCCGCGATGTGAGTGAAGCCCGTGTCAAGGCCAACGCAAATACTGGCCCGTGCCAGCATTGCGCTGGCATCTTTAACACTCAGGAAGGGCGGCAGTTCGCCGCCGGCAGCTGAGGCGAGGCGCTTCGCGCGCGCGCCCTCTTCCGAGCTACCCCACAGCCAAACGATACCAAGCCCCTGTGTACGCAAGGTTTCCGCTATTTGCTGCCATGACGATTCCGGCCACAATTTCTCCGGGCGACTGGCACCTGTAATCAGCACCGCATACCGCCCGCTTTGTGGCATCCAATCGGGTGCCGGCGCATGCAGTCCGAAATGCGCCTTGCCGGAGACTACATAGCCCAGGTGCGCTGCGGCCAATAGACGGGATCGCTCGACGGCATGCAGTGATTTGTCGACGGTTGCCCGGCGCGCATAGGTGAGTGCAGCCAACGGCTCGCGCGCACTCGATGCATCGTAGCCAGCCCGCAGTCCGCGAGCCTGCAACGCCCACAACGCGCTTTTCATCAAGCCCTGCATGTCCAGCACCAGATCGTATTGCTCGGCCTTGAGTTGTGTGCGAGCTGCACCAAGCGCAGCTCGGGTTTCTTTCGCGAGCAGCTTCTTTCGCCACTTTCGCCACGCTATCGGTATGACCGTGCGAATTGCAGGATGCATCGCCGGCAGCGACGCAAAAGGCGCTTCGACCAGCCAGTCGATCCGCGCGTCCGGCACATGTGCCGCGATGTCTGAAATCGCAGGCATCGTGTGCACCACATCGCCCATCGACGAGGTCTTGACGACCAGGATTTTCACGTAACAACCAATCGCCGTATCGGCAGCAGATCGCCCACCCTACTGCTGCGCTGACCGGGCCTGCGCCGCCCTGGCCGCCTGGGCTTCCGCGACCAGCACGGGATTGAAACGCGGATCGTTGTACATCTTGAATTGACGGTATACCTTGAAATACGCGCGCCCCGCTTTGCTGTCTGCCAGTAATTGATCCAGACAACGACCAAGGTCATCGCGCTGTTCATTGAGCCGTTCGAGCTTGAGTTTTGATGCCGAACGGTGAGCATCATCAACATCCGTGCGGACCGTCTGCGCCCGCATCGCCTTGATCTTGAGCGACATAATGGACATGCGATCCATCATGCTGCCGGCGGTTTCGCTATTGAGCCGTGCGTTGCCGTCCACGCGGGCGACAGGCTGGTCAGTCCCTGCCGTCGCCGGATCAATCAGGCCCAGCGAAATCAGCAAAAACTCGTCTACACGCTCGGTGGCGTCGTTCCGCGCCTGGTTGTAGCCGTCAATCGCGCGCTTGTTGGCCGTGATGTCGGCATCGCTAGCACGCGTCCGTCGTGCAAGGTCCTCTTCGTCCCACAGCAGGCAGTTATTGCGGTGATTGGTCGCGACCCAGCGCCAGACATCGGCTTCGGCAAATTCGACCGGCTGCTTCGGCCAACTGGTACGCGTCAGGCAGGCATCATGAAAATCCTTCACCGCCTGGGCGGCGACGGGCTGTTGGGCGAATTCCTCGGGTGACTTCATGCGGTTTGAATTTTCAAATTGTTAGCATCAATAGCGCAATTATCGATCAAGCACCTGCCGAATGTCCCAGCCCGCAACATCAGTCCCGCACAGCGCGGCGCGTCGTCCGCTGATTGTCCGTATCCGCAATTTCATAGGGGATGTCGTGCTGTCGGTGCCGGCGCTGGAGCGGTTGCACAATGCCGGTTACGAGCTGCATCTCGTTGGCAAGCCGTGGGCGCGATCATTGCTGGAGGCTTATGGCTGGCCGGTTTCGGCCTACCCGAAGTCGTTTTCGGCGCGCCGGAGGCTGTTGAGTGCGGTTGCAACTCCGCTACGTTCAGCTAACGCGGACTTTGATCGCTACATCAACGCCATCACGTTTGCCACGTCGTTTTCAAGCGCACTCGACATGCGCACCGCCGGCCTGCGGCCTTTCGGATTTGCCGTTGAGGGGCGGAGCTTTCTGCTCAAAAAGACCGCAAAAATCGTCTATGGCGAACATGCGCTTGACTCATATTGGCGGCTCACGGGTGCCTTCCTGAACGACACCACACCAGCGCCTCCGGCCGTGCAGTTCCGCACCAGTGCGGCGGCAGATGCTGCGGCAGAGGCCGCTCTCGCTGCTGCAGGTGTGCG
>CAYMSY010000314.1:0-4170 GCA_964393195.1 uncultured Alcaligenaceae bacterium
GAAGTGACGACTAACGATACCTGGACGCTGGATTTTACTGGCAGTTTCTCTCGCGCCGGCGGTAACAACAAAGCAAAGTTCGGTCTGCGGGAGCGCAACTCGCTGGGCACCGGTATCAAAGTGGGATTCGGCCGAACCGCCGATGCCGATCGGCGCGGAACGGAACTCGATGTTGCATACAGCCAGGCTTTCGATGGCTGGACACAACTCGCCTATAGCCGCGGCCGATTCGACGACGGCAAGCGGACCTCATTCCTCGTCGACCGCCCCTTTTATTCTTTTGACACGCGCCGCGCCGCTCGCGCAGCATGGAGCGATGAAAACCGCATTGACCCGATTTACAATGCCGGTGAACTGGTCAGCGAATTCCGCCACCGGTTGAAATCGACCGATGTCTCGGTGGGTTGGTCGCCCGGATTGGTTGATGGCTGGACCCAACGCTTTTCGGCCGGCGTATACCTGCGTGACGATGCCTACCGCCCGGAGCCGGGGCGAATTCTTACCGTGCCTTTGCCAATCGACCACGCTGTTCGCGCGCCGTTCGTGCGGTATGAAATGCTCGAAGACGAATTCGTCAAGGTGAAGAACTACAACCGCATTCAGCGTCCGGAGTTCATCGGGCTGGGGTTCAACTCGTACGTGCAACTCGCCCGCTCGTTGCCGGGGCTTGGCGCCACAAGTTCCCATTGGTTGTACGCGGCAGGGGTAAGCGACGGCACTATGCTTGCCTCCGGACAGAAACTCCTTGGACGTGTGAACTTGGAACGGCGAATCGCCAGTACCGCGACGCCGCTAACGCAGGCGGGCATCGCCGTGCAGTTCTACGCACCAAAGGGTACAGATTCATTGTTTTACGCCAAAGTCTCAGCGGACCGAATCAGCGGCGGCGGAATCCCCGACCAGTTACTGCTGGGCGGCACACAAGGCCTGCGTGGCTATCCGTCGCGATACCAGGCCGGTGTGAACCGGGCACTTATTACCGTCGAACAACGCCTCTATTCCAACTGGTATCCTTTCCGACTGATTCGCGTGGGCGGTGCTGTTTTTCTTGATTCGGGCCGCGCGTGGGGCGGCCCGAATCAGAACGCCGTCAATGGCGGGTGGCTCTCCGATGTGGGCGTGGGCCTGCGAATTGCCATGGACCGTACGGCATTCAACAATGTGCTACACCTCGATCTGGCCGTTCCGCTGAATCGCGTGCCGGGCATCAAGCCGGTGCAATTTCTGGTCAAGACGGAATTCGCCTTCTAATGCCGCCAAAAATAGGTTTGCCAATCCTGATCGTTGCGGTCTGTTTTTTCGGCTGCGTAGCCCAAGACGTTTTGACCGGTGGTCCGCTGACCATCGCGGATCTGCGCCTGGCCGAATGGTTTCATGCCCATTCGTCACCACTCGTAACCCGGGCAATGCTCGCGATCACGCACGTCCATGACCCTATCCCTGCAACCATTGGTGTCGTGCTCTTTTCGGTCTATTTGGCATTGAAGAGAAACTGGTATTGGCTTGCATGCCTGGGCGTGACGATGCCGTTCGGGATGCTCCTGAATGTGACTTTGGCGAATGGGTTTCAGCGCACGCGTCCACTGTTCGACGATCCATTGCTCATGTTGACGACATACAGCTTTCCGAGCGGTCATGTCACCGGATCGACATTGTTTTATGGCGGGTTGGCGGCAATGCTGATATCGAGAATCCACGTCTGGAGTTGGCGCGCGGCATTCGTGATGTCGGCGATCATGATGGTTTCACTGGTGGCACTGACCCGCTTGTACCTGGGAGTCCACTTTCTGAGTGATGTCTTGGCGGGGGTGGCGGAAGGTGTTGCTTGGCTAACGCTTTGCCTCGTCGGCATGTACTCTTTTCGGGCAATTCGCCGCTCCTAGGTCTTGGCGTTTCGCGTTAGATCGATTTGGCCATACCACTGAATCGCGCGCCTGCGACAATCATGCCAATTGTCGTGTTTGGCCGCAATTAAGTCCGGCTTAAGGGTAAGTCTCCATAGTTTGTATTGCAGGAAGGCAATTCTGCCTTCCGCAGTAAATCTGAATGGAGATAACCATGAAACGCAAACTCGCAATTCCCGCCGCAATCATCGCGGCCAGCATCGCAACAATTGGCGCCTATGCCTACGCCAATCAAAGCACAGCAACAGAGAATGACGCGTTGGCTGACCTCGCCAAAGCGAAAATCTCGCTCGTCGATGCGGTCAATGCAGCGCAGCAACACACAGGCGGAAAGGCAACCCGTGCGGAGCTCGAAGGTGAGCGCGGCACGACCGTCTTCAATGTTGAAGTCGCGACGGCGGACAAAAAAGTGCTCGATGTGCGAATCGACGCCATTACCGGCACGGTCCTTGCCACCAAAGAAGATAAGCGCGAAAACGGGGAGCGCGAAGAGCAGGACGATTGAGGTGATCATGGCGCCGCCGGCTGAGGGGCGCCATGTCAGTTCGGCAACCGGGGCGGGGCGAACCCTCCCCGGCTGTCCGAATCACAGCTTGACCGCTATGGAGCGTGCGGAGAAACCGACCCACAGGAGCGCGGTGCATGACCAGATCGCGCCCCACCCAAACATCGCGGCGGACCCGTGCACCACCCAGACCCACCCGGCGAGCGCACCTCCGGCGAGCTGGAAAATGCCGGTCACGAAATGAAACAATCCGAATGCCGTCGCACGCAGTTCGGCCGGTGCGGTTTCAGCCACTGCAGCCGCGAGCGCGCCTTGCGACAACCCCATGTGAACGCCCCATAGGCCGACGCCGAGCCAGAAACCGCCCCAACCATTCAGTCCCGCCATCGCCGCCTCAGCCAAGGCTAGGCTGACGAGTGAGGCCATCCATACCCCGCGCCTGCCAACTCTTTTCGAGAGCACCCCGGCCGGGTAAGACACAATCGAGTAAACCACGCTCATCACAATCATCACCAGCGGAATCCAGATGAGAGTCAGCTGCAGTTCCTGCGCGCACAACACAAGAAAGGCTTCCGACAATCGGGCCATTGAGAACAGTGCCGTGACGACGAGCAAGGACCAGAATGCCGTGGGCAACGTACGAATGGCGCTAAGTCGCGGTCTGTCTCCCGCCTTTGGCGTGCCGACCGGTTCAGGTTCTTTCAGGCCAAAGCCTAGTAGCGCCACCGATATGAGTGCGGGGATGGTGGCAACCCAGAGCACGGCGCGAAGATCGTTCTGCCACAGCCACAGGAAAAACATCGCCAGCAACGGGCCGAGAAACGCACCCACCGTATCCAGCGACTGCCGCAGACCGTAAGCGGCATCTCGCCACTCGCGTGGTGTTACGTCGGCCACAATGGCATCCCGCGGGGCGCCGCGTATGCCTTTGCCGAACCGGTCGGCAAATCGCGCGGCGATGACAGTGCTCGCCGTCTCCGCGAGCGGAAAAATGGGCTTGGTCAGCGCGCCCAGGGCGTACCCCAACAACGCCAACGGCTTGCGCTTTCGATACCGATCCGAGAGATAGCCTGATACCACTTTCAGCATCGAGGCGGTCGCCTCCGCGATGCCTTCAATGATACCGACCGTCAGAACGGACAGGCCGAGGACGGTCGTAAGGTAAATAGGCAGGATGGCGTGAATCAATTCCGACGACATGTCCATGAACAGACTTACGCCACCCAGAATCCAAACCGGTTTCGGTATGTGTTTCAGCGTCTCGATCATGATTGGTGCGAACCTGCATTCCGCTTACGATGCCATAGCCAGTATGCGAGACCACACGCCAACACGACCAATGCCATCTGTGCTTCAAAATGTGCGATGTCGCCCACAATGAGCGCGATTGCCCGGCCAAACGCAAAGCCAAGGCCGCAAAACACGATGGCCCATGTCGCCGCGCCAAGCGCGTTGAAGACGATGAACTCACGCCACGGTATCTCGGCGATGCCCAAAGCGATTGGGCCAATAGTGCGTAGGCCGTACATGAATCGCACGCCGAAGGTGAACCACCGCCGATGTTGATGAATTCTAGGCAGGACTCCAGCGGCACCCCGTTGCAGCGCCGGGAACCGGCGCAGGAGTGCAATCCCCTTCCAGCGACCGAGTAGAAAGTAACTCTGATCGAGGACAAAGTTGCAAAAGGCGACCAGCGCCGTTACCGCGAACCAGGAAGTATGTCCTTGGTGGGCGGCGAATCCCGATAGCACGGCCGTCGTT
>CAYMSY010000315.1:0-4155 GCA_964393195.1 uncultured Alcaligenaceae bacterium
AGGGGCTGCTCGGCAAGGCACACGAGCATGTGATCGGTCACAACCCTGTGGGTGGCTGGATGGTGCTCGTGCTGCTGCTTCTGCTCGCAGCACAGGCCGTGCTCGGACTGTTCAGCAATGACGAGATTGCGACTACCGGTCCGCTTGCGCGCTATGTGAGCGACGAGACCTCGATTACCCTGATGAGCCGTCATCGCGTGCTCGGTGACCTGCTGCTGATTCTGGTCGGTGTGCACATCGTCGCCGTGCTGTTTCATCTCATCATCAAGAAAGAAAACTTGATTCGCGCCATGTTTCACGGCAACAAAGAATTGCCGCCTGAACTTGCGCGCGAAGCACAAGCTGCCCGCAAAGCCTCGCTGCCGCTGGGTTTTGTGGTGCTGACCCTTGCCATCGCGGCGGTGGCGGTCGCCGTGAACTGGTCCACATTGTTCAAACCCTAACCCTCGTTTCAATCAGGAGTCCTCATGAAAAAACTTACCAAAGTCGCACTCGCAGCCAGCGTTCTGGCAGTCGCTGCCACGGCTATCGCACAGCCGAAACCGGAAAACTACGTCAAGCAGCGCCAATCCGCGCTGGCGCTGATCGGCTGGTACTTCGGCCCGCTCGGCGCAGTCGCCAAAGGTGAAAAGCCGTTCAACAAGGACGAAGCCGTCCGCGCGACGACCAATCTGGTTGCACTTTCGAAAATGCCGTGGGAAGGCTTTGTGGCCGGCACCGAGAACGTTGGCAACACCAAAGCACTGCCGGTCATCTGGACCAAGGCCGCTGACTTCAAGAAAGCCGGCGACAACATGCAGGCTGAAATGGTGAAGCTCGCTGCTGCTGCCAATGCGGGCGATGCTGAAGGCTTCAAGAAGCAGTTCGGCGTGGTCGGCGGCACCTGCAAGGCCTGCCACGACGACTTCCGCGCGAAATAATCGGCAACAGCTTCAGGCTGTTTGACGCTGAAACGCCCGCTACATGCGGGCGTTTTTATTTTGTGCAGTTATGTCGACTTTTGCCGATTTATGAGGCTGAGCCCTTCGTAAATGAGCGTTTCGTTAAAAAGCTGTTAACGCAGTTTCGTGCTCGATTCGACGTAGTGTTGCATGCGTGGCTTGAGCGGCGTGGCGATCAGGGATGCGTGCAGGTCATGCAGATCGGCCTCGCCGGTGTTGGTTTGCAGCATGGCCTTGAGCTGGGCGTACGCTTTGGCCGGAAGTTTGGCATTGGTCGCCGCGATCTCGCCGACCCGGCGCTGCCAGACGGCCGTATCGGCAATCTCAGTGATGAACTGCTGCTCCAGCGCCTGTTCGGCGTTGATGACGAGCGCGTCACGCAGGAAAACGAACGCACGCTCAGCACCCACGCGCTGAGCGGTCCGTCGCGTCCCAAGGGCAAGCCCCATGCGCCAGCCCGGCATGCGGAAGCGCGCGTCGGGCGTCGCGAGGCGGTAGTCGCAGGCGGTCGCCAGATCAAAGCCCGCGCCAAACGCGCCGCCGTGAATGAGCGCAATCGTGGCGAACGGCGCGTAATAAATGGATTGCAGCATGCGCTCCAGGTCAAGCAGTCGCGGAATCAGCGTTTCGTCGGTTTCGCCGTCGAGCGAGGACAGGTCAAAGCCACCGCAGAAATTGCTGCCGTTGCCCTGCAGCGTGAACACCGTCGTGCCGTCGGCCTTCGCGGTGTTGATCGCTTGCTGCAAGGCGGCGACGAGCGGCGCGGCCAGCGCGTTCGCCTTGTCCGGGCGATTGAGCGTGACCGAGGTATGGCTGCCGCTACGGGTGATGTCGATGACGTCACTCATCGTGTCGCAATCCACGGTGCGTCGTTGGAATATCCGGAGACAAAGGGTTTGACGGCTTGCGTCGCGGCGTCCCAGATGCTGCGCGTGACGCAACCGATATTGGCACCATAGACATGAATGCTGATTGACGGCGCGTCGTCGAGCGCGTTGCTGACCGCGTGCCAGTCGCCAATGGTGGGCGATACCCGGTCGACGGCCCCGTGCTCGAGGCGGTGTTGGTGCTGGCAGCGCATCGGCGCAGCACCCGGTGTCGGGTATTCGGCGCACTGCTCGGCACCACGCAACACACCGACCAGCCCCCAGACCGTGTGATTGTGGACCGGCGTTCCCTGACCCGGTCCCCAGACGAAACTCTGCACGCTGTAACGCCCGGCCGGGTCGGCGTAGAGCAGGTACTGCTGATATTTGTCAGCACCGGGTCGTGCCAGATCTTCCGGCAGCCAGTCGTCATGCGCGATCAGGGCTTTCAATGCGGATTCACCTGCATCGAGAATCGTCGCTTCATCGGACGTGCTTGCGACGAGCGCATCCATCGTGTCGAGAAAGTGCGTGAAACGTTGCGTGTTCATGGGTTCATTGTAGGAGCGGCGCCCGACCATGACCGGCACGTCACGTTGGCAACACCATGTCGCACGGCAATCGTAGCCACGGCATCCTTACGGCGACGGTGGCACCGTACCCTTCGGCCACAGCACCCACATTTGTGCGTTCTGCTTCATGCGGCCAGCCTGTTCGCCCGCCTTGAGTCCCGTGCCCCAGTAAAAATCCGCGCGTACCACGCCACGAATGGCACCGCCCGTGTCCTGAGCGAACATCAGGCGATTCAGCGGTACCAGGGCGTTCGGATACGTTGTCGCGAGATAAACGATCGACCCCAGTGGAATGAAGCGGGTATCCACCGCGATTGAGCGTTCGGCCGTCAACGGAACGCCGAGTGAGCCCAGAGGGCCTGCCGCAGTGGCATCAATTTCGCGGAAGAAAACATAGCTGGCATTCTCATTCAGCAATGCTGTCGCTTTGGCTGGATTTCGCGAAATCCAGCCCTTGATGCCCTGCATGCTGACTTCTTCAAGCTTCATTTCACCGCGATCAACGAGGATACGGCCAATGCCACGGAACGGATGGCCATTCTGATCGGCATAGCCGGCGCGCATTCTCTTTCCGTCGGCCAGTTCGATGAGTCCGGAGCCCTGAATTTGCAGGAAGAAAGCCTCGACCACATCATCGACCCAGACCAATGGTTTGAACAGCGACGGATCGGCGTCGATCTGCGCGCGGTCGTAGTACGGAACGACACGCTTGCCCTGCGGCGAGTCAACGAGACGGCCACGCACCCGTTTGCCTTTGAGTTCCGGATACAGATCGCCGAGATCAACGACCAGCAGATCGTCCGGCCGTGCATGGAGCGGTACACTGAAGCGCGCGGTCTTGATGCGCGAACCCTTGAGCAGCGGTTCGTAATAGCCGGTGATCAGGCCACGGTCTTCAGCATCTGCACGCGTCAGTCGGTATGGCACGAACTCGCTTTCGACAAAAGCGCGCTGGGTCGCGATTGGTGAATCGAACGGAAAACGCGAACAGGCGCTGATCCACTCGGGCCGGCTGCGCAATCCCTTGCAGTTTTCCGCAAACGCGGTGCGTACATCGCGCCAGTCGTCCGCCAGCCAGCCGGGCAGATCAGCGAATGTCGCTCCGGTCCACAGCGCCTTCGGCTCAGGCGGCGCCGCAATAGCGGGCGGCGCAACCGCAGCGGGCGCGGAGACCGGCGGTGCCGCAGGTGTGACCGGTACGGCGGGTGTCACAGGCGCCGGTTTGACCGCGACTGGCTGAGGCGGTGCGGTGCTGCATCCCTGCAGCACGGCAATCACTAAAATCAACGGAAGGGCTGCAACAGCAAAGCGGGATGTCGGACGCATGATCGAAAGTGGATTCTGGATATTTCTGGTCGAAGCGGCTGTCGCAGGCTCCCTGTTTGCCGGTCTGATCTGGTGGGTGGTCAGGGGCACGGGTGATCGCGACCGCAAACTGCGCGAAGCGGACGAAAAACTCCGCAAAGCGGCTGAAGCTGAGGCCGGCAACAAGCGCTAGTGCAGTACACGCTTCGCAGAAAGCACAAACTTCGGGATCGGCGCATCAAATGCGACGCCATCTTCTGCGACGAAGTGATAGCTACCGTGCATGGTGCCGACCGGGGTCTTGAATTGTGATCCGCTGGTGTATTCAAAGCTCTCGCCCGGATCAAGCTTGGGCTGTTTTCCGATGACACCTTCGCCGCGTACTTCGTCCACCTTGCCGTCGGCGTCGGTAATGATCCAGTGCCGCGAGATGAGCTGAACCGGCATCTCGCCGTCGTTGGTGATACGTAT
>CAYMSY010000316.1:0-4129 GCA_964393195.1 uncultured Alcaligenaceae bacterium
GCGCGCAAGTGTGGATCGTCGACCCGGATCGTAGCAACCGCGCTGCCTTCAACCGACAAATGGCAGAGCTTGGGCTTACGATGACGGAACAGCGGATTGACGTCGCCGCGTCCGCGGGTGTGGATGCGTACAAGGGGCGGATGCTTAAGTACGGCTGGAGTTAGTCCGCGCGCTATGCTCGGCAGGTACTACGCAATGAAACCCACCGTGCCCAAACCGAAATCAAAACCACCGCTGCAAGCAACGCCGCCTGAAATCCGGCCCGGCCAATCCATTGAACTGCTCAAGGCGCTGCACATCCTGACCGTCGACGGCAAGATGAATCAGGACTCGCGGCGGAAGCTCAAACAGGTCTATCACCTCGCGCAGTTCATCGAACCGCTCATCACGCAAACGCTCGCCGAACGTGGTCGCGTGAACCTCGTCGATCATGGCGCCGGCAAGTCGTACCTCGGTTTCATCCTGCATGATCTCTATCTGAAATCGCTCGACAAACCGCATCACGTCTATGGCATCGAGACGCGTGCACCGCTGGTGGAAAGCTCGCGTGCGCTCGCCGCAAAGCTGGGCTTCAACGACATGTCCTTCCTGAATCTCAACGTCGCGGACGCGGCCGCCGCCGCCGAGCTGAACGTACCCATCGACATCGTCACTGCATTGCACGCCTGCGACACCGCGACCGATGACGCCATCCGTTTTGCGCTAGAAAAGCACGCCAAGTACATCGTGCTCGTGCCCTGCTGTCAGGCCGAAGTCGCCGCGTTTCTGCGGAGCGACAAAGGTAACGCGAAAGCCAAAGGCTCAATTGCCGAACTCTGGCGTCACCCGATCCACACCCGCGAATTCGGCGCGCAAGTCACCAATGTCCTGCGCGGTCTCGAGCTGGAAGCCCACGGCTATCAAGTGACGGTCACCGAACTCGTCGGGTGGGAACACTCCATGAAAAACGAACTCATCATCGCGCAGTTCAAAAACCTGCCGCGCAAAAAACCGATGGAACGGCTGGAAGCGGTGTTGGGAGCGTTTGGGCTCGAAGGACTGCGCAACCGGTTTGGTGCTGTGCTCTCGACTGCGTAGTGTTGCCGTTGCATCAGGCGTCGCCGATCGGACGTCTGTACAAACTGCCGGTTGATCGACAATCGCCGAGCATCATGCTAAGGTGACCATCTGACACGCACGAAATAGCTCTTCGCTGTTCGGTTTGTCGGCAAAGAAAATAATTGAATCGAGGGTTTTTATGTGTCGATCCATTCTCGCGATGGCTCAGCCTGCTGCGCGCGCTACCACTTGGGCTGTTGCTGCGCTGATCATCTTCCTGGGAGCCCTGGCGCCTGTCGCAATGGCGGCGCAAGGCTCGCCGACTTTCACCAGCCCGAATAACGCAACGTTCAGCGTCGGCGTCGCGGGCAGCTTTCAGGCAACTGCCACTGGCACGCCTCTGCCCACCATCTCTCGAAAAGGAACGGCTCCGCCAGCGACGATTTCTTTTTCGGCCGTAGCCAACACCGGCGTCGGCACCCTGAGCGGAACACCTGTCGCTGGCAACGGAGGCGTGTACTCGTTCAAGTTCAGGGCGGTCAACGGCGTTCCACCGTCGCGAAACCAGAACTTCACGCTCACCATCAATGATCCGCCGCGCTTCACAAGCTTCAGCTCGCTGACCTGCGCGTCAAACCAGCCATGCGGCATCACGATCACCACTGCCGGATATCCGCAGGTCAGCTCGATCACCCTGTCGTCGGGCGTGTTACCCGCAGGCATGAACCTGGTCTACAACGGCAACGGAACGGCCACTTTGTCTGGCACGCCGACTTCCGCCGTTGGCGCGGTGCCGCTACAGTTCACCGCGACCAATACCGCCGGCACGGCGACGCAAAGCTTCACTCTAGCCGGCAACAACTACCTCGCCATCACCAGCGCTCCGACAGTGACATGTACGGTCGGCACGGCATGCAGTTTCTCCGTAACAGTGCGCGGTACCAATACCGTTACTGGCAACGGCGAGTCTGTTCATGTTGCGCTCACCAACGGCACGCTCCCGGCCGGAATTACTTTCGTTGACAACAACAATTGCGCTGCGAGCGGCGATGGCCCCTGTATCGACACCGGCACGCTGTCGGGCACAGCCTCAGCAGGCGCAGGCGGTCTCTACTCCCTGCAATTCACCGGGACGGATGGCACCGCCGACGCGGATGCGATTCAGGGCTTCACGCTGGTCGTCAACGAAGCACCAGCGATTACCAGCGTCAACAACATCACCTGCATCGAAGCCGTGACCAATTGCGATTTCGACGTCGTTGCGACGGGTTATCCGCTACCGACGATTGCGCTCTCCGGCGCATTGCCATCGCTGCTCGATAGTCAGGCCTCGGTCAATATCTACTCTGTCTTCGGCGTTGCCGATGCCGGAACGGCGGGCGCTTATCCACTGGTGTTCACCGCGACCAATGGCGTGGTGCCGGCAGCGACGCAAAACTTCGCGCTCACGGTGGTAACAGCAGCCAATGCGGCAACCATTCACACTGATCTGATCGGCACTGGCACCGGCCGCGTCCTGAGCACGCCGACCGGTATCGACTGCCCCGGAAGTTGCGACAAAGTAGTTGCGCTCGGGACGTCGGTGACCCTTGTGGCGACACCCACCAACAACTCGGTTTTCGTAGGTTGGCTCGGCGCAGGGTGCACAGGAAATGCAAGCTCGTGCACGTTCTCCGCAACGTCGAGTAACACCGTGTCGGCGACGTTCGCCCCTGCCGGGACGGTGATTTCTCTGGACGTCGATGCCAGCGGGGCACCGACCCAATACGATGCTGCATCGGATGGCGTGATGCTTACGCGCTACCTGTTCGGCTACGCAGGCGCCGCCATTACGCAGAACGCCTATGTGGTCGCACCCAACGGGCGCACCGAGGCCGATACACGTGCTTATATCGACCTGATCCGCCCAATGCTCGATATTGATGGCGACGGGAAATTCAGCACACTCACCGACGGCCTGCTGATCATCCGGTACATGCTCGGCTTACGAGGTATCGCGCTCGCCACGGGCGCGCTAGGTACGAGCGCATCGCGCGATGGTGCGCAGATTGAGGTGTTGCTCGCACAGTTGATGCCTTAGCGACGGGCAGGTCCGGGCATCTTTGCCCGGACCTGCCTCGCGAAGAGACCCAACCAGAGTACAGACTCAGACTGGCTACCACTCCAACTTCGATCATTTTGCCCAAATCGAACGATTCGCTTAAAATAAGCGAAACGCCGTAACTTGGCCAAACCGAGGACGACCCATGCAAACCTACACCGCCAACGAAGCCAAAACCCGATTCGGTGAATTCATCGATCAGGCCCAGCGCGAGCCCGTGCGCGTGATGCGGTATGAGCGCGTGGTCGGCGTGATGGTGAGCGCGCAGGACTACGAGGCCATGCGCGCCTTCTACGCGGATCGCCTGCGCACGAACCTGCGAGCGAGCGCGACCGAGGCCGCAAAGAACGGACTCACCGACGAAGGACTGACCGCGCTACTCGCCGATGAAAGCTGATGGAGGCCGCGAATGTACTTCCATCAGCCTACTCACGCGTCGTAGTCGACACCAATGTCCTCCTGAGCGCAGCGCTGTCGCCCAACGGCGCACCCGCACAACTCGTCGATCGACTGCTGGCAGACGCGCAAATCGTCTTCTCCGAGCAGACATTCGCCGAACTGAAATCGCGCCTGTGGAAACCCAAGTTTGACCGCTACCTCACGATGGAGCGCAGACATAGCTTGCTGCACGACTTCAACGCAGTTGCACACTGGGTTGATGTCCCGGCGCAAATCGCAAGCGTTCGTTACTCCCGCGACGCGACGGACGATGCGTTCATTCACACAGCACTCGCTGCGGGTGCGCTGCGATTGGTGACGGGTGATGATGATCTGCTTTGCCTTGATCCTATCGCTAAGTTGGAATTACGCATCGTCACGCCGCGAAAAGCACTGGACGAATTCGGCGCCTGATCGCCGTCATTCCCGCGAAGGCGGGAATCCAGACCGAAATCGTATGCGTTTAACGATACTTCGTATATGATGGTAATATACAAATATGATTAACCTGAGCGCGGTCGTTGGATTCCAGTGGGACGATGGCAACGTGCA
>CAYMSY010000317.1:0-4106 GCA_964393195.1 uncultured Alcaligenaceae bacterium
TGCTCAAGGAGCAGGGCCACGACGTGGTCGGCATCTTCATGAAGAACTGGGAAGACGACGACAACAGCGAATATTGCTCGTCGCGCGAAGATCTGGTCGACGCAGTGAGCGTCGCCGATCACATCGGCATCGACATCGAGGTCGTGAATTTCGCCACCGAATACAAAGACCGCGTGTTTTCGTACTTTCTGGCCGAATATCAGGCCGGTCGCACGCCGAACCCCGATGTGCTGTGCAACACAGAAATCAAGTTTGCCGCCTTTCTCGATCACGCCATGCGGCTCGGCGCCGACAAGATCGCGACCGGGCATTACGCGGGTGTGCGCGAGGTAGCAGACGGTTCGGGCCGATTTGAACTGCTCAAGGGCGATGACGACACGAAAGACCAGTCGTACTTTTTGCACCGGCTGACGCAGGCACAACTGTCAAAAGCGATGTTTCCGCTGGCGAACTTCCCCAAGCGCGAAGTGCGGACGATTGCCGAGCGCGAGCGCATTCCGAATTTTGCAAAGAAGGATTCGACCGGGATCTGCTTCATCGGCGAACGGCCATTCCGCGAATTCCTTGAACGCTACCTGCCGAAAACGCCAGGCGAAATGATCACGCCCGAAGGCGAGCACGTCGGCCAACACCAGGGCCTCGCGTACTACACGCTGGGCCAGCGCGGCGGGCTGCACATTGGCGGCAGCCGTGACGGCTCCGGCGAGCCGTGGTACGTCGCGGGCAAGGACATGGCGAAAAACACGCTGATCGTGGTGCAGGGACGCGAGCATCCTGCCCTGCGGCGAACGGACGTGCCGATGGTCAATACGCACTGGATTTCCGGCGTTGAGCCCGTTGCCGGGAACGGCTACGGTGCAAAAACACGCTATCGGCAACCCGACGCGGCGTGCATCTACGTCCCGGCCGATGCAACGCACACCAATGCGACGCTTAACTTTCATGAAGGCCAATGGGCGCCGACACCGGGGCAGTACGCCGTCGTTTATCGCGGCAATGTCTGCCTGGGCGGCGGCGTGATCGCTCAGTAGAGCGTCGCAACTCATCTCGCCAGAGTGTCAGCTTTTTGTTGAAACGTCGTCCGGGTGCGGCATAGAAACAATTTTTGCCAAAAGTCGACTTTTGCTACTTATCGCACCTATGCCGCATGCGGAAAAGGCTACACAAGAAAGTTGTTGGCGAAAGACAACAGGTCCGGTACTCGCCATGTACGCCCCAAAGTGATAGCTTTCGCACCATGAAACTTTCAAAGCTCCTGCAGCAGGCGGTCGCGACGCTGCTGATCGTTACCTTCACCTCCGCCAGCCTGGCGCAGGAGGCCACCATCCGCGTCACCCGCAAGGCCGCAGACCAGTACGCCGTCAGCAAGACCGACATCGTGATCACGACCAAGTATTGCCACGAATACGCCCGTGACGAGGAAGCCATCCTGACGACGCGTGAAGAAGGCGCCGAAAACGCCTTGCTGTTCGCCTCCGGCGCCCAATGCGAAGTCATCGCCGCGAGCAAGCCCGATGACAGCAAATTTTCTCTGCTCGACTTCCTGATCCAGCTCGGCCTCATGGTCCTGACCAAAGGCGCGTCGGGCCTTCCGAAGCCAATGCCGAAGCGCAACTAGCTCCGCTGACCACCAGCCGGCCTCAGCTGCCGGCAAACCCCTGCAACACGCCCACCACGTTGTCACCAATTTCGGCGACCGCGTAGCCGCCTTCCATCGCGAACAGCGTCGGCAATTTGAGCCGGGCGATACGCTCGCCCATCGTCGGATAGTCCGAGGTTTTGAGCTTGAAGTGCGAAATCGGATCGCCCTCAAACGTGTCGACGCCGAGTGAAACGACCAGCGCGTCCGGCTTGAACGCCGCAATCCGCGACAAGGCGTGATCAAGAGCGGCGAACCACAGCTCCACCGGGCTTCCCGCTACAAGCGGTAAATTCAGGTTGAAACCCAGGCCCTGACCGGCCCCTGTTTCGTCCGCATGTCCGAGGAAAAACGGGTACTCCGTCAGCGGATCGCCATGAATGCTCGCGAAAAACACGTCGCCACGGTCGTAAAAGATGTCCTGGGTACCGTTGCCGTGGTGGTAGTCCACATCGAGAATCGCCACCCGCGCGCGGCCCGCGTCGCGTAGCGCCTGTGCCGCAATCGCCGCGTGATTCAGGAAACAGTAGCCACCGAAAAAATCGCGTCCGGCATGATGCCCCGGCGGTCGCGTCAGCACAAAGGCGCTCGTCTCACCCGAGTTGAGCAGATTGACCGCCGTCAAGGCGCAATCCGCACCAGCACGCGTCGCCGCCCAGGTGCCCGCCGTCAGCGGCGAACCGGCATCAAACGAATAGCGCCCCATGCGGGCTGCGAAATTCCTCGGCTCGATATCGCTGCGCATGCCGCGAATCGGCCAGACCGAAGGAAACGCATCACCCGTGCCGCCGAGCGCGAGGTATTCAGCATGGGCGCCTCGCAGGAAGTCCACGTAGGTCTTGCTGTGAACCTTGAGAATCGCGCTGTCGTCGCGCGCAACCGGTGCTACGACCTCGCCAAGGCTGGTCTTCCTGACCGCCGCAAGCACCCAGTCAGCGCGTTCCGGTTTTTCAAACGCGGGCACCTTCTCGCCGCGAAAGAACTCATGCCCGGCCCGATGCAGTGAATGTGCCGCGTTGTAAATCGTTTTCATCACGCTATTTTGCCTTTCGCCCCCTCATTTGGCCGCACTGTCACCCGTTCTGACAGAACATCGGGGAATCACGCACAATCACGCTGTCACCATTCGATTTTCCGGCGCCTATATGCCTTCCGTACACGACGAATTGCCCCTTCAGGCCGAGTTCAATCCGCTGATCCGCCCTTACCTGGTGATCAGTATTGGCTTTACGCTGCTGATGACCATCATCGGCATTCCGCTTGCCATCATCTGGTTTCTCGGCGTCGGCCAGCGGTAGGCGCGACACTATTTCGACAAACTCGAATGCGTGCTCTCGGAAAACACACTGCGCTACCGCAAGGGCATCATTTTTCAGGTCGAAAAGACGATTCCGCTGGAGAACATTCAGGATGTCACCTTCATTGAAGGTCCGCTACTCAAACGCTTTCACCTGAGCATCCTCAAGTTCGAGACGGCCGGTCAGAGCGTCGGGCAGGCACACGACATGAAGCTGATCGGCATCATCGACGCGCATCACTATCGCTCGCAGATTCTCGCGGCGCGTGAACAACTGAAACGGCCGCGTAGCTCGGCATCGGCCGTCGCGGCGATGGATGTCGCGGACCGGGCCCAAGCCGAAGCGTTGCGCGCGATTCAACGCAGTCTGGAGGAAATCACTGTGTTGCTAAAGGAGCGGCTGCCGAAGCAGTAAACCGCCGGACGGTAGTCTCGATGCAACGAAGGGGATCGAGGACCAGCGTTAGCAACGCGCCTATGCCTCGATTCCGCTACGCTGCATCGCAGCTACGGCGCCTTGCCAAAGCCTCCGCCACCCGGCGTCTGGATCACGAATACATCGTCCTTCTGCATCTCGACTTCGCAGATGTGACCGAAGTTCTCGCGTGAACCATCGGCTCGTTCAACCCAGTTTCTTGCTGCCGCACCCGGTTCGCCGCCCGCCATTCCATGCGGCCGGTTGACACGGTTGTTGCCGAGAATGGCCGCTGTCATTGGTTCTAGAAAGCGGATGCGCCGATCGGCGCCATCGCCGCCATGGAATTTGCCTTTGCCGCCCGTACCGTGGTTAATGCTGTGCGAGTCGACGCGCACCGGATAGCGGAATTCGAGCACCTCGGGATCGGTCAGGCGCGAATTGGTCATGTGGCACTGCACGACGCTGGTGCCGTCAAACGTGGGACCCGCCCCCGAGCCGCCCGAGATCGTCTCGTAATACTGATACGTCTCGTTGCCGAACGTGAAATTGGTCATCGTGCCGTAGGCGCCCGCCAGCACGCCCAACGCGCCGTACAGGCAGTTGGTCGCGGCCTGCGACACCTCGACGTTGCCGGCGACGACGGCCGCCGGATACACCGGCGACAGCATGCTGCCGTCGGGAATCACGATGTCGATCGGCTTCAGGCATCCGGCGTTCATCGGGATCTCGTCGTCGACCAGCGTGCGGAACAC
>CAYMSY010000318.1:0-4102 GCA_964393195.1 uncultured Alcaligenaceae bacterium
AGGGCTCTTCGAATGGCTGCGCAAGGCGCCTTGGGGCAACCCGGTATTCTCGGGCATGTTTATCTCGCTCATCGGTTTCGGGTTTTTCGGCGGCATTTCCGGCGTGATGATGGGCACCGAGCAGCTCAACATGATTATTCACAACACGATTTATGTACCGGGACACTTCCACGCGACAGTTGTCGTCGGCACAACCTTGTCGTTCATGGCTTTGACTTACTTCCTGATTCCCGTCTTGTTCAAGCGTGAAATGATCAATCCCGGCCTTGCCAAGTTGCAGCCTTACCTGTTCGGTCTCTCGATGTACTTCTTCTGTCTGGTCATGATGGGGGCCGGAACGCTGGGAGTTTCGCGTCGTCATTGGGACATGGCATTCAGCGGCGCGCCGATGGCGTATGAGTGGCCTGGCGCAGCCTACCTGATGATGGGCCTCGTAGGGATCGCGGGGGTTGCGGCCATTCTCGGCGGAGCGATCTATATCTACATCACAGTAGGCTCAATCCTGTGGGGCAAAAAACTGGCATCAGGCGCTGTCAGTGATCGCTTCACTGCCATCCCGACGACAGCACCTACGGTGGTTGCACAGAGCTATGGATCGGCAGGGTTTGCCGCTCCCGGTACCTTCATGCTGGCGATGGTGTTTCTGATTTCGTTCGTGTTGTACTACTTTATCAATTGGAAATACCTTTCGCAGGTCTGGGGATTGAGTTAACCCAAAGGCGATGGCACCTGCAGGCGCTTTCACCGGCGGTCATAAATTGTCGAGGGTATGTGAACTTGAACGTCTTCTCACTCACCTTGAACAGCCCCACAAAAAACATTGTCCAGACAGCACGTGATGTGCTCGGGTTGTTCAAGCTACGGATCGGTTTCATGATCATGCTTACCGCGCTGGCAGGATTGGTCGTGACCCCGGGGGCGCCACTTGAGACCTTCAAGGTCGTGATACTGGCATCATCGGTATTGATCGCTTCGGCCAGCGCAGGAGCCTTCAATCAATATTACGAGTACGACACCGATCGCCTGATGGCTCGTACTCGTGGTCGAGCTTTCGTGACTGGCGCATTGCCACACCGTCCAAGCTGGTTAGTGCTCATGGTGGTTTTGCTTGTCGGTGCAGTCTCCGCCGCTGCGTGGTGGCTCAATCCCGTTTCTGCGGGATTCGTTTTTCTCGGCGCGTTTTTTTATGCCATTGTTTACACGGTCTGGCTAAAACGCCGTAGTTTCATGAACATTGTGGTTGGAGGTTTGGCCGGAAGTTTTGCGGTGCTTGCCGGAGCCGCTGCCGTGGACCCGGCGCTCGGCCCTCTGCCATGGTTGCTCGCTGCGGTGCTATTTTTGTGGACGCCGCCGCATTTCTGGAGCCTAGCCATTGCGAATGAGGCTGAGTATGCCGCTGCGGGTGTTCCAATGTTGCCAGTCGTGGTGGGAGTGCCTCGGGCGGCGCGTATTGTGCTGTTCAGTACCGTCACGCTCGCGATAACGGCGCTATTGCCGTTTCTTTTCGGTGCAGGGCTGATTTATCTCTTAGGCGCAACCGTGGGCGGGGGGCATTTCGTCTACAAAGCATGGCAATTAGCGCGCGCACCGTCGCGAAAAACCGCTATGGGCTCGTTCTTCGCTTCGCTGATTCAGCTAAGCCTGTTGCTTGTTGCCGTGACTGTCGACAGCGCGTTGCGATGAAAGACGTGTATTGCCAATGCTCAGCGTAGCCCGTACGCATGCAGATTGTGAGAGCCCACGTTTTCCGGGCATCGAAAAATTGTGCACGTGGTTCTTGGCTGGTATGGTGTCGCTCTTGTCGGGAGCCTGTCTGGCAGACGATCAGGAGTCTGGGTCGATCGCGCCCGGTCTTGATGCGAAGGAAGCGGTTCGTGTCAGTCAGGCTGCAATCGGCCGTCAAGTCAGCGACTTCACCCTGCTTGATCGCGAGGGGCGACCCGTTCGCTTGTCCAGGTATCGCGGCAAGCCCCTTTTGGTGAGCTTTATCTATACCGGTTGCTTTCAGGTGTGCCCGCTGACGACGCGTGCCTTGCAGACAGCGGTAGAAAGCGGCCGCGACGTGTTTGGTACGGATCAGTTCAATGTTGTCAGCGTCGGCTTCAACCAACCTGCAGATTCACCGCAAGCGCTCAAGGCTTTCGCTCTGCAACATCGAATTGACCAACCCAATTGGGAATTTCTGAGCCCTCACGCTTCGATCGTCGAGGCGTTAGCGCGGGAATTTGGATTCAACTATGCTGCGACGCCGGCTGGCTTTGATCATGTGCTGCAGGTGAGCATTGTCGACGCCCAAGGCCGCATCTACCGCCAGATCTATGGTGAAACTCTGAACGCTGCCTCGCTGGGTGAGCCGCTCAAGCAACTGATGCGCAATGCGCCGATCGCGGAGCAACTGCGTCTGGAAGATCTGGTGGACCGGGTACGCATACTGTGCACTGTATACGACCCGAAGACTGGCAAATACCGCGTCAAATATGACCTATTGCTGGAGGTTATAGGCGGAGCAGGCTTCGCCCTTGCGATGATCTGGTTCTTCCTTGCGGAGTGGTGGACACAAAGACGCGCACGACGCACGCTTGAACGGGCGCCTTCAGCCAGTGGCGAGGCGCCCGCCTGACGCGCCTTCGCCTCTCTAGCCAAAGTGGACTCTCCGGCCAGCGCCGTTGAAAACGCGAGCCTCGTGAATTACCCCTTGAAGTACCGTGTCTGACTCATCACACACCATTGTCCAACGCCTGTTTCTCGCGCTCGAAAAGAGCTTCAATACGTTCTTTGGTGAACGGCTGAACCCGCTTTATTGCCTCGGTGCAATCGCCTACTTTCTGCTGTGGATAGTGATTGCTACAGGCTTGTATCTGTATGCCTTTTTTGAGACCAGCGTCGTTAACGCCTACGCCTCGGTGGACGCGCTGACACATGGTCAGCGCTACTTCGGAGGCGTGCTGCGCAGTTTGCATCGCTACGCGTCCGATGCGCTCGTCCTGGTAGTTATCCTGCATCTTGTTCGCCATTTTGTATTTGACCGCCACCGTGGGTACCGCTGGTTCTCCTGGGTGTCCGGGGTGGCCATCCTGTGGCTTGTCTACGCCTCAGGCATCAACGGCTACATGCTTCCCTGGGACCGGCTATCGCAATTTGTCGTCACAGCAACGACAGAGTGGTTTGACGTGCTACCGGTGATTGGTGGTTCGATGACGCGCAATTTCATTTCCAATGCGAACGTCAGCGACCGGTTGTTCTCCTTGTTGTCGTTCATGCACATCGGCTTGCCGCTAAGCGTCCTGGCTTTGTTGTGGATACATACGCAACGAGTACCCGATGCCAGGACTAACCCGCCGAGAGCACTTATGGCAGGTGTTGTCACCTCGCTGACGGTGCTTTCTCTGATCAAGCCCGCACTGAGTCAGGCTCCAGCCGACATGGCGACGATGGTTGCCACACTGGATTTCGACTGGTTTTACTTGCCGTCATATGCACTCATCCCGAGCCTCGGGCCTGCGAATACCTGGTTCCTGCTGCTTGGCGCGACGCTACTGATGCTGGCGCTACCATGGCTTTCGTTGCACAAGTCGGGCAGAAAAAGGTCGTGGAATCAGGCGGTGCGACCGGACGACCGCATCATTGCCATACGACCGGGTGAAACCCTGCTGGATGCGGGCTTACGCGAGGGGCTGCCAATGCCGTACGACTGTCGCAGCGGAGGATGCGGCGTTTGCAAATGCACGCTTCTGCATGGCGAGGTCAGCTTGCTTCCATTCCAGGCGTCGGCGCTGACCGCAGCGGAGCGTGCTGCCGGGAAAATTCTTCTTTGTTGCGCCGAACCCCAAAGCGACGTCGAGATCAGGTACTTGCCGTTGCCGGGGGCAAAGGCACTTCCGACAAAGCAGTACGTCGCAAACGTGGTCGAACTGGATCTCCTTGCTGCCGATGTCATGCGTATTTGCCTTCGGGTCGAAGGGGGGGCCTCGATCCTGTTTCACCCAGGGCAATACATCAATATTCTGCTGGACGACGGCGCCAGGCGAAGCTTCTCGTTTGCCACGGCACCGCGCGCTAGCGATCAAATTGAACTGCACGTGCGTTTAGTGGAGGGCGGGCG